>DATCEJ010000091.1:0-2778 GCA_036510135.1 Roseiarcus sp.
GGTCGGGCGGGCGACGCCGGGGTTCGAAACAGTGGATCTCCGGCAGGCATGCTGCGCGGTGCACGACGCAGGCGCCCCGTTGGAAGCGCGGTCTGCCGGATAAATAGAGCACGAACAGGCGAGGAGCGTCATGGGCAGATATTCGATCTGGGTGCTCGACTATGCCGCGGTGAACAAGTTTCCGCAGAGCATCATGCTCTACGGTCCGCAATATGTCGGCATCCGCAACTTGCCTTACGCCTATGTGCTGATCAAAGGGCAGGGCCAGGTGATCCTCGTCGACACCGGCTACGACCACAAAGAGTACGGCAAGTATCTCGCCGATCTCTACGGCGTCTCGAACTGGCATGCCGCTTCCGAAGTTCTCGCGGAATGCGGCGTCAAGCCGCAGGACGTCACGACAGTTCTGATCACCCACGCTCATTTCGACCATATGGGTGGGCTCGACCTCTTTCCGAATGCCAAGTTCTATATTCAGAAGCGCGAAATCGATAAGTGGGTGTGGGCGCTCACGCTTGGACCGGAGTTTCGATTTCTGGTCGGCGCGGCCGACCCGGCCGACATCGTCAAGGCGACGCGGCTGGCCCGGGAGGGTCGGATGATCGTGGTCGACGGCGACCTTGAGGATGTCTTGCCCGGCATCGACCTCCATCTCGCCGCCGACACGCACACCTATGGCTCGATGTACGTGACCGTGCGCAATGACGGCGCGAGAGAGAGCGCCGACGCCTTCATCCTCGCGGGCGATCTCATCTACACCTACGATAACCTCACTGGCCTCGATAAGAACGACCCCCAGCTTGTGCCGATCGGCCTGGCGGTGGGCAGCCAGTCGAACCTCATGTTCACGAGCGCGGAGATGTTGAAGGCGGTAGGCGGCGAGCATAAGCGCGTTATTCCCGTGCACGAGGACAGGCTCAAGAGCGTCTTTCCTTCGCGCGCGACAGCCGCCGGCCTGCATGTCGTGGAGCTGGCTCTCGCGGATGGCGAGACGAGTCGTGTTGCGTGAGGCAAACACCGTCGGATGACGACCGCGCGCCGCTCGTCTGTGCTGCAAAGCAAATATTTCTGTTATGTCGGGGCTGGCGGTGCGGCTCATGCGACATGTGGGCTAGAGTTCACGAGCAATAGCAACGTCGGGCGCTTCACCCGATCGCGATGGCGCAAGGATCACCTGGGATGGCGACGCCAAAAATCGGCTTTATCGGACTCGGGCGAATGGGCGGCCCGATGAGCCTGCGCCTGATCAGCGCGGGTTTCGACTTGGTCGTCTTCGACACAAGTCCGGATGCATCGGCGCCGCAAAAAAGCGCGGGCGCGACCGTCGCCTCCTCGTCGAAGGATGTGTTCGACGCGGTTGATCTCGCGTTTGTGAGCCTGCCCACGCCTGACATTGTGGAGAAGGTTGTCCTCGGCGGCGTCGCGCAGGGCTCGCGAGTGAAGACCGTGGCCGATCTGTCCACCAGCGGACCGGGCATGGCGACACGCGTTTCACGCGGTCTTGAGCCTTACGGCGTCGGATGGATCGACGCGCCAGTTTCCGGCGGGATCGCGGGCGCCAAGAATGGAACGCTCGCCGTGATGGCCTCGGGCCCGCGCGCGTCGTTTGAAATCGCCGAGCCGTTGCTCAAGAACTTTGGCAAGGTTTTCTTTGTCGGCGAAAAGGCTGGCCTCGCCCAGGTCGCAAAGCTCGGCAACAACCTGCTCGCCGCGGCCGCGATGGTCATCTCTTCCGAAGCCTTGGTGATGGGTGTCAAGGCCGGGATCGATCCGAAGATCATGCTCGATATCATCAATGCCGGCAGCGGCCGCAACAGCGCGACGCAGGACAAGTTTCCCCGCTCGGTTCTGCCCGGCACCTTTGATTTCGGCTTTGCGACCGGGCTCTCCTACAAGGACGTCCGCCTGTGCGTCGACGAAGCGGAGAATATGGGTGTGCCGATGGTGGTCGGCGCGGCGGTGCGCCAGATGCTCGCCGTCACAAACGCCAGATTTGGGCCGACGTCAGACTTTACTTGCATCACGCGCGTGGTCGAGGAATGGGCTGGCGTCGAGGTCAGGGGCTGAGCGTCGGCCGCCTGCCCGCACAACATTCGCCTCCGTTCGCTGCTGAGCCTTGAGACACTGGAGAATGAAATGAACAAGGAACTATTCGATCGTGGCCTCGAGATTCGCAAGAAAGTGCTCGGCGCAGAATTCGTAGAAAAATCGCTCGCTTCAGCGGACGATTTCAACATGCCGATGCAAGAGCTGACGACCGAATATTGCTGGGGCGCGGTATGGGGACGTGAGGGGCTGCCTCACAAGACGCGCAGCATGCTCAACCTTGCAATGATCAGCTGCCTCAATCGCCCGCATGAGCTCAAGATGCACGTCAAGGGCGCCCTGAAGAATGGCGTCACCAAGGATGAAATCCGCGAAGTGCTGCTGCAGGTCGCGATCTATGCCGGCATCCCGGCGGGGGTCGACGCGTTCCGGATCGCTCGCGAAGCGTTCGCCGAGGTCGAGAAGAGCGCCTGACGCAACACGCTCAGGCGCGGAGACGAGCTCATGAAGCGCTATCAAATGTTGATCGGCGGCGAATGGGTCGACGCCGAGGCGCGCGAGACATTCGAGACTGAAAACCCTTATCTCGGCGCGGCCTGGGCGTTTGTTCCGCGAGCCAAAAGCGGGGACGTCGACCGCGCGGTGGAAGCCGCGCGGAAGGCGTTTCGCGCGTCGTCGTGGGCCAAGATCAGCGCGACCGCGCGGGGCGCGCTCCTCCGCAAGCTCGCCGAT
>DATCEJ010000092.1:0-5077 GCA_036510135.1 Roseiarcus sp.
CGTGAGCCGCGTCAGGACCTCCGGATAGAAAGGGTTGTTGATGTCGGACGTGACCACGCCCGCGATCCGGGTGCGCTTGGTGATCAGGCTTCGCGCCAGTGGATTGGGAGCGTATCCAATTTCGGCCGCCCGCGTGAGCACTGCTGACCGGGTGCTCGGCGCGATCACTGCGTCGTCATAGAACGCGCGCGAGATCGTCGAGGTCGACAGCCTCAGGTCGCGCGCGAGGTCCTTCACCGTCACACGGGCCCTGCGGAAGCGAAGCCTGTCGTCCCCACTCATTGGCGCGAGCTCCTTAACGCGCCGGCTTAGGCATTGCGTCCGCCGTATCGACGCACGCGGATGTTGGCCTGCTCGGCGTGAGCGTAGAAGCCCTCGAGCATGCAGAGACGGGAACAAACTTCGCCGACCATCGCGCTCGCTTCGTCAGTGAGCACTTTCTGATAGGTGCAGGTCTTCAGGAACTTGCCGACCCACAATCCGCCCGTGTAGCGCGCCGCCTTCTTGGTGGGCAGCGTATGATTGGTGCCGATGACCTTGTCCCCGTAGGCGACGTTCGTGCGCGGCCCAAGGAACAGCGCGCCATAGTTCGTCATGCCCTTCAGGAATACATCGGGATCGCGCGTCATCACCTGGACGTGCTCGGAAGCGATCTGGTCAGCCTCGCGGATCATCTCGGCTTCGTCGTCGCAGACGATCACTTCGCCGTAAGATTCCCATGCCTGACCCGCGGTCTCGCCAGTCGGCAGGATCGCCAGCTGCCGCTTGACCTCGGTCATCGTGTCCCGCGCGAGCTTCTCCGAAGTGGTCAGGAGAATCGCGGGGGAGGTGGGCCCATGTTCAGCCTGACCGAGGAGATCGGTGGCGCAGATCTCGCCGTCGACCGTCTCGTCGGCAATGATGAGCGTTTCCGTCGGTCCGGCGAAAAGGTCGATGCCGACCCGACCGTACAACTGGCGCTTGGCCTCGGCCACAAAGGCGTTGCCGGGCCCGACCAGCATGTCAACCGGCGCGATCGTTTCGGTTCCGAGCGCCATGGCGGCGACGGCCTGCACGCCGCCCAGGACATAGATCTCATCGGCCCCGCCCATATGCATCGCCGCCACGATGGCGGGATGCGGGCCGCCGTGGAAAGGCGGCGCGCACGCGATGATCCGCTCCACGCCCGCGACTTTCGCCGTCACCACGCTCATATGCGCGGACCCGACCATGGGATATTTGCCGCCAGGGACGTAGCAGCCGACAGCGTTCACAGGGATGTTCTTGTGACCCAGAACGACCCCGGGCAAGGTCTCGACTTCAAGGTCCTTTATGCACTCGCGCTGCTTCTGCGCGAAATTGCGGACCTGCGCTTGGGCGAATTTGATGTCCTCGATGTCTTGGGGCGCGACTTTCGCCATCGCCGCTTCAATCTCGGCCGGAGACAGGCGAAAGGATTCGGGCGACCATTTGTCGAATTTTTCCGACAGCTCGCGCAGCGCTGCGTCGCCGCGCGTCTCGACATCGCCCAAAATGCCTTCGACCGTTGCGCGCACTTTGGTGTCGCTGGCGGCCACTTCTTTGGCGTCGCGGCCGCGCTTCAGGTGTCTGGCCATTTTTTTGTCCTTGGTTCGAGAAGGGCGTCCCGAGCGCCAAGCGCGCCCGGGACGATCGACATTACGGCTTCACGGTCGGCTCGACTTGGTCAGCTTGTACAAGTCGGCTGGCGGCTCGCACTTCTGGCAGTTGATGCCCGGTTCGTTGGGGGCTTTCACGACTTCCGCCGGCAGCGGCTGGATCGTCTTGCCGGGGGTTGGCGCGCCATCGAGAGCGGACTTGAGGCTGAGTTCCGGCAGGAATTCAGGGCTGAAGACCTCGGTCACGAAGGAGCTCGGCACCTTGCCGTCAGGGAACGTGTTGCATCCGTCTTCAAAGGTGTCGCCCTTGCAGAGCTTGACCTTGTCCGCGGGAACCCAGGGCAGCGGATACTGGATGTTCATCGCCTTGAGGTCCCGCTTCTTCGTCAGGATCTCCATCATCAGTTTGAACGCGTAGCCGGCCGTGGCCGGGGGAGAGCCGGCGGAGACACCCTTGAGGCCGTCCTTCTGGGCCTCGGGATCGGCGAGCGCCAGGCGGAAGCCGTTCGAGTTTTCGCCGGTCATCGGAACGAGGCGCGTTCCTTTGTCGCGCAGAGCCTGGATGGCCCCGAATTCGCCGGCCTGCGCCCAGATGCCGTCGACGTCGGGATGCGCCGCCAGCGCTTTGGCGGTTTCCTGCTGCGTCGTGCGATCGTCCCAGAACGAATAATATTCCGCGACGACCTGGATCCCGGGATATTGCTTGAAGATGTGCATCGCGCCGTCGGTGTGGCGCTTGTCGACGGAATTTCCGGGGACGCCGCGGCTCAGGAAGATCTTCCCCTTGCCGTTGAGCGCGTTCACCAGCGCCTGCGCCGTGTTCTCTCCGAAGCCGGCGGTGATGTAGCTGACGTTATAGGCGCAGGGTTCGGTCACGGTCGCGTCGTACATGAAGAACAGGACGCCTTTCTCGCAGCCCTTCTTGACCGTCCGGTTGAGGGCGCTCGACGAGATCGGAAAGCTGATGACGCCATCGGCCTTCGCGTCGATCATGCTTTCATAAGCCGCGATCTGAGCTTGCGGATCTGTGCCGGAGATCACCTCCTTCAGTTCGACCTCCTTATCGTAGGGAGGCGTCTGCGCGAGCGCCTTCACGATATTGGCGGCCTCGGACTGCCAGGCGTTGCCGCTGTAGCTGAGGCTCAGGAATATCTTGAACTTCTTCGGCTCGTCGGCCGACGCCGAATTCGTCGCAATCCCGAACGCGGATGCGAGCGCGCCGGCGGCGACGCAGGTCGTCATAAGCAGCTTTCTAAACGTCGTCATGTCTATAACCTCCCTAGTCACGCCACTTTGCCGGTGAGAACGTTCCCACATCGAATTGTGGGCCCGTCTCCGGCCGACTGGCTCGTGGCTTAGCCGGCCGACCTGTTTCTGAGTCTCGCGACAAGATCCTCTCGAAGAATAAGAAGCGCGCCAACAATGATTGCGCCCTCGATAACCGTCCGCCACCCCTGATCCATGCCGAGCGCGGAAATGACGGTGCCGAGCGTTGTGAGAAGGATGGCGCCGCCGACGGTTGCCGCGAAGCTGCCGCGGCCGCCAAGAATCGACGATCCACCGATAACGACCGAAGCGATGCTCGGCAAAAGGTAGGAATCGCCCATGCGCAAAGTCGCGCCGTTCGCATAACCGACCAGCATCATTCCCGCGAAGCCCGCGCAAATGGCGCTGATCGCGTAGGCGGCCATGATGGGGCGCCACGTCGTGACGCCCGCGATGCGCGCGGCCTCGCGGTTGGCGCCGACCGCATAGAGCCGCCGCCCGAAGGCGGTCGCGCTCTGCAGCCCCCAGGCGAGGAGAACGAAGATGAGGACGAAGATCAGAACCGCCGATACGCTGCCGACCGACCCCTTCATGAGCGCGAGGAACACGTCGGGCGCCGCGCCGCGAGGTGTTCCGCTCGTATACCCCAGCGCGGCGGACGCGACCATGATGCCGCTCGCCATCGTCATGATGAAGGGCGGAATGTTCAACCAGATCACTCCGACCGCATTGAGCGCGCCTACGCAAGCGCAGGTGAGGAGAACCGCGGGGATCAATACCCATTCCGAGCCCAGCGACCCGTTCCAGGTAGTTGCGAGGACGCCGCCCAGCGTGATCATCGAGGCGATCGAGAGGTCGAGGCCGCCAACCAGAATGACAAGGCCCTGGCCGAAAGCCACAACGATCAGGAACGAAGCAAGCGTGATGATCGTATCGACCTGATCCCACGACCCGAGCGCCGGACTCACGAACCGAGAGGCGAGGATGAGAATGATCGTGAGGGCGAAAATCGCAGCGGTGCTGATCGTCTCCGAGCGAATGCGTCCTATCCGGCGCGTATCCGCGGGCGGCTGCAAGGCGGCGGACGGCCGGGCGCCGGTCACGCGCGTGGCTCCGTCGAAGCGAGGCGCGAGATCAACGACCCGAACACGATGGCGAGCACCATCACCGCGCCCTGAAAGATCCCGGTGTAGAACGACGACACGCCGCCTGAGAAGAGCACCTTCTGTAAGAGCATTAGCGTCGCCGCGCCGATCACCGCGCCCACGAGGCTGCCTCTGCCGCCGGTGAGCGAGACGCCTCCAAGCGCCACGGCCGCGAACGTCAGCATGAGGAACGGGGTTCCTGCGGTGGGATTGCCGGTCGCGGTCTGCACGCTGAGCATGAAGCCCGCGAGACCATAAAGCAGGCCCGCGCCAACGAAGGCTGCAAAGCGCGCGCGCACCACCGAAATCCCCGACAGCGAAGCCGCCGTTTCGTCCGCGCCGACCGCAAAGACGCCCAGACAAGTGTCGGTGCGGCGGAAGATAAGCCACAGGGCCACGACCGCCAGCACGATCAGACCGGAAATCGGTATGATGCCGAAGAGCACATCGGTCAGCGTATAGCTGACCCAATCCGCGATCGTGCCGCCCGGCGCATCCATGATGACGAGCGCGAGGCCCTGACCCATGATCATGGTGCCGAGCGTCGCGGCGATCGATTGAAGACGCAGGACCGCGACGAGGATGCCGTTGAGCACGCCGATCGCGCCGCCAACGCCAAGACAGATCATGAGGCTGACGAGAGCCCCGCCTGGCCCCTCGACCGGATAGGTCGCCATCAGCACGTTCGAGAGGGACACAATTCCGGAAACCGAGAGGTCGAAGCCTTTCGAAATCACGACGAGGCTTTCGCCAGCGGCGGCAAGCGCCAGCGGCGCCGCATTGTTGGAGAGATTGGTCACGCCCGAGACCGTCAGGGCGCTGCGATCCCACAAGGCGTAGAGCGTGAAGAGGATGACGTAGAGAATGGCGACGACGCCCGCGCCGTCGGTCAGGCCGCGACGGATCGCAACGCCTAAGTTCGAGCCTGGCACGCTCGCGGCTGCGGCGTCAGCACTCGCGCTCATGCGGCGGTTTCTTGGATCGAGTGGCCGGTGAGCGCCGCGACCATGGTGCGCTCATTGATTTCGGCGCCGGCGAGTTGCGCGAAAA
>DATCEJ010000093.1:0-6221 GCA_036510135.1 Roseiarcus sp.
AATGTCAGGGGCGCGAGCCGTCATATCGCTCAACAACAGAGGGTGTGATCATGTCAAATTACGATCTTTCACCGTTCTACCGTTCCACCGTCGGCTTCGATCGTCTCTTCTCGATGCTCGACCGGGTCGCTGGAGGCGAGCAGAACGCGCCCACCTACCCGCCTTACAACATCGAGCGCACCGGCGAGAACGCTTACCGCATCACGCTCGCGGTGGCCGGGTTCGGCGAGAATGAGCTGTCGGTCGAGACCCGCGAGAATACGCTGACCGTGCGCGGGACCAAGGAAACCGCCCAGCAGGACGAGAAGCGCGACCTGCTCTATCAGGGCATCGCCGCCCGCGCCTTCGAGCGCCGCTTCCAGCTCGCCGACCACGTCGTCGTGACTGGCGCCGGCAGCGAGAACGGTCTGCTGCACATCGACCTCGTTCGCGAGGTCCCCGAAGCACAGAAGCCTCGCACCATTGCGATCAACAAGGGCGCCAAGACCATCCAAAGCGTCAAAGCGCCTTCCGCCCAGGCCGCTTAAACCGAGCAGATCCAGCGCAGGGAAATTGGGGCGTCCCCGTCGGGGCGCCCCTTTTTCGTCTATTGGAACAACCCCGCGGGAATGATGCTCACCTTCGGCGTGTCACTCGCCTCGGTGGGCGAGCCTTGAGTCGCGGGCGCGGAGGCGGGCCCATTGCCGGCCTCGGTCGAAGCGGAGTTGATCCGCGGCTGCCCGCGAGCAGGGTTCTCAGTCGGCTGGGGCGCCGCCGAGCCTGATCCGTCCGCTTTCGCCGTTTCGCGTGGAGCGGGAGGCGGGAGAGGCGGGTTGAGGACTGCCGCCTTGCGTTCCGTCGAAGCCGACTTTGGCTTGGCCTTCGTTCCGGCCCGAGTTTCCGTGACGCCATAAGGGCTAACGGCCATAGGAATACGAGCGGTCGCGGGACCGGCGTTCGCCATCGGCGCCACTGGGGCGACCGGCCCGGAAAAGCCGACGTTGAACGGCGGTCCGAGGCCACCGGGTTGCGGCTCGCCAAACTCTTCGTCGCGCACGGCGAACGCGGGTCCCCACTTTCGGCCCGGAGCGGGAAAGCGTTCAAGAACTTGTCCGCTTCCGGCGTCGATGATGAGTCGCTGCTGGCCCGCAGGGCCGGCGCTGACGTCGGCGAGATAGACTCCTGGCCGGCGCATAAGGGGCGCCGTCAAAACATAGCCCTGCGCCTCGAGACTGCGTGCGACGTCGCCGGGAAACGGCGCTCCCCACGGTGGCGCCCACTGGGCCGTCGCGGGGGAAATGAAGGCGATGGCGATGAACGCGCCGAGCGCCGCACCCTCGAAGCAACGGCTGAGCGCTCTGTTCATTTTGATCGTCATGCTGATCGCTCCAGGAAGTTCCTCAGGCGATCCTGAGGCGCCGAATGCGGCGCCGTTACGGCGTCGCCGCGGCTGAGTCCGCAACGTCGACGCAAATTCTCATGAGCCGATCAATTTCGCTTGATTCGGTTTCGAACGAGGCCACCAACCTGACCAAAGTTTCGCCATTCCGAGGCGCGCTCTTCGTTGCAATCGATCGGGTGCTCCACTCGTGGAACCCCGCCTCGGCGGCGCGCCATCGCTCGACCATTCCTTTCGGCGCCACGACAAAGACTTCGTTGGCCTCCGTCTGCCACGCGAGGCGCACGCCCGGCATCGCCGAAAGGCCACGAGCGAGCCGCTGCGCAGAGGCGTTTGCTCGTTCGGCGAGCCGCAACCAGAGCCCATCCTTGAGATAGGCCTCCATTTGCGCGCCAAGGAAGCGCCCCTTGGACAGGGTCTGACCGCCCCGCTTGCGCTGAAAGGCGAAATTCGCCGCCCGCGCCTGATCGAAAAACAGGACAGCTTCGCAAGCAAGCGCGCCGTTCTTCGTCGCGCCAAGCGTCAGAATGTCGACCCCGGCGCGCCAGGTCATGTCGGCCGGCGTCGCCTTGGCCGAAATGAGAGCGTTAGCGAAGCGGGCCCCATCCATATGCACGCTGATCCCGTTGCGGTGCGCGATCGAGCTGAGCTCCGCCACCTCGCTCACGCCGTAGATCGTCCCCGCTTCAGTCGCCTGCGAAAGCGAAAGCGCTCCTGGTTGCGCAGACTTCACGAGCCCGCGCGGAAACCTCCCCAACGTCTCCCGCAGGCCTTGAGGTGTGATCTTGCCGCCTTCTCCCGCGATCCCGACGAGTTTCGCCCCGGCGGTGAACAGCTCCGGCGCGCCGCATTCATCGTCGTGGATATGCGCTTCCTCATGGCAGAAAACCGCGTCCCAGGGATCGACGAGCGCGGAAAGCGCCAGAGCGTTCGCCGCCGTGCCCGTCGCTACTAGAAAAGCGGCGACTTTGGTCTCAAATACCTCGCTGAGAAGCTGTTGCGCCCGCGCCGTATATTCATCGGCGCCGTAGGCCGGCGCGTTGACACGCGAGGACGCCACAATCGCATCCAGAATCTGAGGCGCCACGCCGGCGCCGTTATCACTCGCGAATTTCATGCTCGCTCCGCTTGATTTGAGCACACAATCTGCGTCAGATTTCGCCGCCCTGGCAATTCGCTCGCGCGCTGGAGTGCAGCAGCAAAAAATTTTGGCGCGCTGCTTGTGTCGGCGGTCCATTTCTGTCATGGTCGAAAAATAGGACAGTTGTGCTGACCATTTTTTTGTGCGATGAGGCTGAGGCTTCAGCGCCAATAGAAGAGCAGGGCTCAAGCGTTGTCGGAGCGAACGACGAAGACGGATCGAAAACAATCCGACGCGTGACGCTCTTCAGCTGCGCGTTAGCAGCCGCCTTTGTCCACTATACGCCTGAAAATCTGCAATAGTGGTCGCACAAGGTGCGCGACCGCCCGGGAGCGGAAAGATGAACGCCACAACTCGAGCGACGTTCGATGAGTTGCGCGACGGGTACGCGAAGGCCAACCCAGGCCGGGACCCGCTGACGCCGCCGGCGCAAGCGCTGTACGATCCCTCCAAAGAGCATGACTCGTGCGGCGTTGGCTTCGTGGCCGACATGAAGAACCGCAAGTCGCACGATATCCTCGAAATGGGCCTGCAGATTCTGGTCAACCTCGACCACCGCGGCGCGGTGGGCGCGGATCCGTCACTCGGCGACGGCTGCGGCGTGCTGACCCAAATCCCGCATGCGTTCTTCGCGCCCGAATGCGCCAAACTGGGCTTCGACCTGCCGGCGCAGGGCCATTACGCGATCGGTCAGTTTTTCATGCCGCGGGGAAACGACGCCCGCAAGCAGGTGCAGGCGATCGTCGAAGAGGTCGTGGCGGCCGAGGGCCTCACCGTGCTGGGCTGGCGCGAAGCGCCGGTCAACAATTCCGCGCTTGGCGAACGCGTCAAGGCGGTCGAGCCGGTGATGCAGCAGATTTTCATCGGACACCCCACCGGACTCGGCAACGAAGACGATTTTGAGCGGCGACTCTATGTCGTGCGCAAGGTCGTCTCCAACCAAGTGGTCGCGATCGGGACGCCGGAAGTCCTCGAATATTACCCGGTCTCGATGTCCGCTCGCACCATTGTCTACAAGGGCATGGTGCTGGCGCGCCAGCTCGCGCCGTATTACCGTGACCTGTTGGACCCGCGTTACGAAACCGCCCTGGCGCTGGTCCATCAACGGTTTGCGACCAACACGTTTCCATCCTGGCGTCTTGCTCACCCTTATCGGACAGTCGCGCACAACGGCGAAATCAACACGTTGCGGGGCAACGTCAACTGGATGGCGGCGCGTCAGGCGAGCGTCAACTCGGAACTTTTCGGCGCCGACATCTCGAAGCTGTGGCCGATTTCTTACGAAGGCCAGTCGGACACCGCCTGCTTCGACAATGCGCTCGAGTTCCTCGTTCAGGGGGGTTATTCGCTCAGCCACGCGATGATGACGCTCATTCCGGAAGCCTGGGCCGGAAATCCGCTGATGGACGAGGAGCGACGCGCTTTCTACGAGTATCATGCCGCGCTGATGGAGCCGTGGGACGGTCCGGCGGCGATGGCGTTCACGGACGGACGCCAGATCGGCGCCACTCTCGATCGCAATGGCCTGAGGCCCGCGCGCTATTTCGTCACCGACGACGACCTCGTCGTTCTGGCGTCGGAAATGGGCGTGCTGCCGGTGCCCGAAGAAAGCATCATCGCCAAGTGGCGCCTGCAGCCGGGAAAGATGCTGCTGGTGGATCTCGAGCAGCACCGCATCGTCTCGGATGCGGAAATCAAGCAGACGCTGTCACGCGCCCAACCGTACAGCGCCTGGCTTCGCGAAGGCCAGATCGTTCTCGAGGACCTCAACCCTGTCGAGCCGCGCTCGTTGCGCACTGACGTGCCGCTGCTCGATCGCCAGCAGGCTTTCGGTTACACCCAGGAAGATCTGACGATCCTGCTCGCTCCGATGGCGACGACCGGCCAGGAAGCCGTCGGCTCGATGGGCACGGACACGCCGATTTCGGCGCTGTCGTCGAAGTCGAAGCTGCTTTACACTTATTTCAAGCAGAACTTCGCCCAGGTGACCAATCCGCCGATCGATCCGATCCGTGAAGAGCTGGTCATGAGCTTGGTCTCCTTCATCGGGCCGCGCCCCAATCTGTTCGATCTTGACGGCGCCGCCAGACGCAAGCGCCTCGAGGTGCGCCAGCCGATCCTGACCAACGAGGACCTCGAGAAGATCCGCAGCATCGGTCATTTCGAGGATTCGTTCGATACCAGGACTCTCGACATCACCTATCCGGTGAAGAAGGGCGCAGCCGGCATGAGCGAAGCGCTGCGGCGGCTTTGCGAGCGTGCTGAATCGGCGGTTCACGGCCGCTACAACATCGTTGTCCTTTCCGATCGGATGGTCGGTCCGGATCGAATCCCGATTCCGGCCCTTCTGGCGACCGCGGCCGTTCATCATCATCTTATTCGCAAGGGACTTCGCACCTCCGTCGGCCTCGTCGTCGAAACCGGCGAGGCACGCGAGATCCATCACTTCGCATGTCTCGCGAGCTTCGGCGCCGAAGCGATCAATCCCTATCTCGCGTTCGAGACTCTCACGGCGATGGCGAAGGATTTGCCGGAGCCGATCAGCGGCTATGAAGCGGTCAAGCGCTTCATCAAGTCGGTCGACAAAGGCCTTCTCAAGGTCATGTCGAAAATGGGCATTTCTACCTACCAGTCTTATTGTGGCGCGCAGATTGTCGACGCCGTCGGCCTCTCGCGCGCGTTCATCGACGAATTCTTCTTCGGCACCGCGACCTCGATCGAGGGCGCCGGCCTGGCCGAGATCGCGCAGGAAACCCAGCGCCGCCACGCGGATGCATTCGGCATTTCTCCAGTCCTGAGCACTTCTCTGGAAGTCGGCGGCGAATACGCTTATCGGGTGCGGGGAGAGACCCACAGCTGGACACCAGAGACGGTCTCCCTGCTGCAGCACGCCGTTCGCGGCAACGCCCGCGACCGCTACGACGCCTTTGCCAAACTGCTCAACGAGCAGAGCGCGCAATTGTTGACGATTCGCGGTCTCTTCCGAATCAAGACTGCGGAGGAGGAGGCACGAACATCTGTGCCAATCGACGACGTTGAGCCAGCCGTTTCGATCGTCAAGCGCTTCTCGACTGGAGCAATGTCGTACGGTTCGATTTCGCGCGAGGCCCATACCACGCTCGCCATCGCAATGAACCGGATCGGCGGAAAGTCGAACACCGGTGAAGGTGGCGAGGAGTCCGATCGCTACAAGCGGATGGCCAACGGCGACTCGATGCGCAGCGCCATCAAGCAGGTCGCCTCCGGTCGCTTCGGCGTGACGGCGGAATACCTCGTCAACTCCGACATGATGCAGATCAAGATGGCGCAAGGCGCAAAGCCTGGCGAAGGTGGGCAATTGCCCGGCCATAAGGTCGACGCGGTGATCGCCAAGGTGCGTCACTCCACCCAGGGCGTGGGCCTCATCTCGCCGCCGCCACACCACGACATCTATTCTATCGAAGACCTGAAGCAGCTTGTCTACGACCTGAAGAACGTCAATCCAGAGGCCCTTGTTTCAGTCAAGCTGGTGTCGGAGGTCGGCGTCGGCACGGTCGCGGCAGGCGTCGCGAAGTGCCGGGCCGACCACGTCACGATCTCGGGCTTCGAGGGCGGGACCGGCGCCTCTCCGCTGACCTCGATCAAACATGCCGGAAGCCCATGGGAGATCGGTCTCGCGGAGACGCATCAGACCCTGGTGATGAACGGCCTCAGATCCCGCAT
>DATCEJ010000094.1:0-6531 GCA_036510135.1 Roseiarcus sp.
AAATTGGATCAGGTCGGGGACGAACGGGGCGGAAAAGCGCGGCCTCCTGCGCGGTTCCGCCCCATAGGATTGCGCGATCCCGGCATCCGAGCCGATTCGCTCAAGGCTTGTTCGGAACGTCGAACATAGCTCCAGTGCGGAACAGCACGCCCGCCGCGCCCGCGCCGATGAGCGGGGCGATGATGAACAGCCAGAGCTGCGCGACTGCGCCCGGATTTGAGCCGATGCCGACCAGCGCCGGACCGATCGAGCGCGCTGGATTGACCGATGTGCCCGTGATGTTGATGCCGACCAGATGGATCACCACCAGCGTCAGCCCGATGGCGAGACCCGCGAAACCGGTCGGGGCGATTGGGTGCGTGACGCCGAGAATGCAGACCAGAAAGAGGAATGTCCCCACCACTTCGAACACGAACGCAGACACCAGATTGTATTCGCCGAGGTAGCCCGCGCCCCAGCCGTTCTGCCCAAGTGAGCCGGTCCAGCCGTGGGCCTTACCAGACAGGATGATGTAAAGCACCACGGCGGCGACGATCGCGCCCAAGACCTGAGCAATCCAGTAGCTGACCATCTCGGCGACGCTCATCCGGCCCGCGACATAAACGCCGAAACTGACCGCCGGATTGACGTGGCAGCCGGAGATCGGCCCAATGCCGTAGGCCATGGCGACAATCGCAAAGCCGAACGCGCTCGCAATGCCCAAGAGGTCGACCGCGGTCGCGCCCGACCCCATGCCGCCGACAACCGCCGCCCCGCAACCAAAGAACACCAACGCGAAAGTTCCTATAAATTCAGCTATTTGCTTGTTCACTGTGCACCCCCTGTTTAGCCCTGCAAAAAACAGCCGCTGCTTAGTCCTTCCGCTCCAGCTTGGGAAGGGCCGGGCGCGGTGTTCGGCCTCCTTATCCGCAGCGAATTCCCTTGCTTGACCGCAAATCTTGAGATTGAAAACTCTGGCTTGCAGTTCCATGAAAAGTAGCGACGAGGAGAAGCCCCCTCAACTTTTTCAGGCTGAAGACTCGAACAGCCGCCAGGGCGCCGCTGGCCGCCGATAAGCGTACTCGGTTTCTGCTCGACTCGCTTCGGCCAGCCAGGGGCCGTTGCTTTCGCAGGGCCCACCGATATATATGCGACGCCTTTTTCATGACCCCTCGATGAACGGCGCGGCTTTCGCGTCGCCGGAGCCAGAACCCTCGTGCTGATCACAGCCGCTTACGCGCAAGCCACCGGCGCCCTCCCCTTTGGGGCGAGCGACACGCTGGTTCAGCTGGTGCCGATCGTGGCCATGATCGCGATCGTCTATTTCGTGCTGTGGCGGCCCCAGCAGAAGCGCGCGAAAGACCAGCGCGAGATGGTGCAGGCGGCGCGGCGCGGCGACGTTGTGGTCACCACGGGCGGTCTGATCGGCAAGGTCACGAAGTCGGTCGACGACAACGAAGTCGAGTTCGAGATCGCTCCCAATGTGCGGACGCGCCTGGCCCGTTCCGGCATTGCCGAAGTTCGCGCCAAGGGCGAACCTGTCAAGGACGCGCCGCCTCCCGCCAAGTCGCTGCCGGCCAAGAAAGATGCGCCCAACCCCTGAGGCCGCGCCCGGCTTTGGCGTCATTTGAGCCTCTTCCTGAGAAATTGAAAGTCTGATGCTTCGTTTCGCGAACTGGAGATTGGCCTCGGTCCTGGCGCTCGTGGCGGCCGCGGTTCTGGTGGTCCTGCCGAGCTTCATGCCCACTCAGGCGGTCGAGGCGCTCGCGGCTCGATTCCCGAGCTTCATTCCGCTGCGCCAGATCGTTCTGGGCCTCGATCTGCAAGGCGGCGCCTACCTGTTGATGGAAGTCGACACCCCCTCGGTGACCAAAAGCCAGATCGAGGCGCTCCGCGACGACGTCCGGCAAAAACTCCGCGAGGGCAAGATCGGAATATCCGGCGGCATCGGGGTTGAGCCGCGAGCGGTCGTGGTCCGCATTGCCGATCCGGTCGAGCGCGCCAAGGCGCTCGAGCTTCTCCAATCGCTGAGCCAGCCGATCGGGGGCGCGCTCGCGGGAGGAAACGGCCGCACGCTCAATGTGACGCAAACCCCCGACGGAGTCCGGCTGGCGCTGACCGACGCGGCAATCGCCGACAAGGTGCGTCACGCGGTCGGACAATCGATCGAAGTCTTGAACCGCCGCATCAACGCGATGGGCACCAAAGAGACCCTCATCCAGCAACAGGGCCCGAACCGCGTGCTGATCGAGGCGCCGGGCAGCCAGGACACGACGGCGCTCAAGAACATGATCGGACAGACAGCCAAGCTCGAGTTCCGCCTGGTCGCCGATCCTGGCGATCCGCCGAACGAGGCCGAGACGCTGCCGATGCAGAAGGGCGGCGGCACGATCCAGGTGCAGAAGCGGGTCATGGTCGACGGCGGGGATCTGGTCGACGCGCAGCAGAGCTTCGACCAGCAGTCCGGGGAGCCGGACGTCAGCTTCCGCTTCAACCTGCGCGGCGGGCAGAAGTTCGGCCAGGTCACGTCAGCCAACGTCGGGCGTCCCTTCGCCATCGTGCTCGACGGCAAAGTGATATCCGCGCCGGTTATCCGTTCGCCGATCACCGGCGGCAGCGGCCAGATCACTGGCAATTTCAGCCTTGAAGAGGCATCGAGTCTGGCCATTCTGCTGCGCGCCGGCGCGCTGCCGGCCAAGCTCACGGTGATCGAGGAGCGCACGGTCGGACCGGGGCTCGGCCAGGACTCGATCGACGCCGGCAAGCGCGCGGCCTATGTCGGGGCGGCGCTGGTCGTCATCTACATGATCGCGACCTACGGCATCTTCGGCGTGTTCGCCGATCTCGCGCTCGCAGTGCACATTCTCCTGATCTTCGCCGCGATGGTCCTGCTCGGCGCGACGCTGACCCTGCCCGGCATCGCCGGCATCGTTTTCACGATCGGCATGGCGGTCGATTCGAACGTCCTCATCTACGAACGCATCCGCGAGGAGGCGCACCTCGGGCGCTCGGTCATTTCCGCCCTCGATGCCGGCTTCCGGCGCGCCTTCGCCACCATCATCGATTCCAACGTCACCATGTTCGTGGCGGCGCTCATCCTCTATCTGTTCGGCTCAGGCGCGGTGCGCGGCTTCGCCGTCTCGCTCGGCTTAGGCATTCTGACCTCGGTCATCACTGCCGTCACCATGACGCGGATGATGATCGCGCTCTGGTATCACCGCGCGCGGCCCAAGACGCTGCCCATATGACCGACGCTGCCAATATGAGCGAAGCGACGCGCACAACGGAACTTGCGGTATGAAACTTCTTCGGCTTGCGCCCGAGAACACCAAATTCGGCTTCATGCGGTTCCGCCGCGTGAGCTATCCGCTGTCGGCGCTGCTGTCGATCATCTCGGTTCTTATGTTCCTGTTTGTGGGCATGAATTTCGGCATCGACTTTGCGGGCGGCACTCAGGTCGACATGCGCGCCAGGAGCGGCAACGCCAATGTCGCCGACATTCGCTCCAAGGGCGAGGGCCTTGGCGTTGGTCCCGTCGAAGTGCAGCGGGTCGGCGCCGAATCCGACGTGTTGCTGCGCCTCGGCGTTCAACCGGGCGGCGACGCCGGTCAGCAGACCGCGATCGCCAAGCTCAGGGGCGCCTTTGGCGCCGATTACGACTTCCGCAGCGTCGATTCAGTCGGCCCAACCGTCTCGTCCGAGCTTGTCCAGCGTGGGACGTTGGGCGTGGTCGTCTCCATCCTCGCGGTCCTCACCTATTTGTGGTTCCGCTTCGAGTGGCAATTCGCGATCGGCGCGATCATCGGCACGATGCACGATCTGCTTCTGACCGTCGGCTTCTTCTGCGTCACCCAGATCGAGTTCAACCAGACCTCGATCGCCGCGATTCTCACCATCGTCGGCTACTCGCTCAACGAGACGGTGGTCGTGCTCGACCGCATCCGCGAGGTGATGCGCAAATACAAGCGCCTGTCGACCTCCGAAATCATCGACATGTCGATCAACGCGGTGCTGCCGCGCACCATCATGACGGCGACGACCGTCTTTCTCGCGCTTCTGGCGCTGTTCTTCCTCGGCGGTCACGTCATCCGCTCGTTCTCGGCGGCGATGATCTGGGGCATTTTCGTCGCCACCTATTCGTCGATCTTCATCTGTTCGCCGATGCTCATCTACATGGGCGTGCGCGCCGACACCTTCGACAAGATGCGGGAAAAGGAAAACGCCGGCGCGGACGTGAAAGACGTGAAGGCGAAGGAGAAGGCGTGAGCGAGGGCAAGCCGCGGCCCGCATTCGCGCCCGGCAGCCATTCGATCGCCGCATACGGGCAAGGCGCGTTCGTTTTCGCGGGCATGTCGCATACAGGCGCCATCCTAGCGACGCCGAAGGGCGTGCGGCCGATCGACGCGACGAGCATCAATGATCTCGACCCGACTGCGCTCGCGCCGCTATTTACCGAATCCGCCGAAAGCCCCGGCTCGATCGAGTTTGTCATCGTCGGCACGGGCGAGCATTTGGCGCCGATCCCGAAAGCCTCGCGCGCCGCCCTTGCTCAAGCCGGCCTGCGCTTCGAAGCGATGGCGACCGGCGGGGCGCTACGCGTCTACAACGTCATGCAGTCGGAAGGCCGCCGGGTCGCGGCGGCGCTGATCGCCGCGCCGTGACCACGAGCCCGCCGCTGGGCGCCAACCCGCTTGCGGACGCCACCGAGCATTGCGCCGCACGCGCCCGCACCCACGCTCGCGATCAGTGGCTGGGCGCGCTCTATGCCAGCGCGGAAGCGCGTGGCGCACTCTTCGCTCTGGCGAGTTTCGATTACGAAATCCGTCACGCGCTCAAACGCGCGCGCGATCCCAACCTGATTGCGATCCGCCTTGCCTGGTGGCGCGAAGTCATCTCCGGCGAACGGCAAGGCGAAGCGGCCGGCAACCCGGTCGCGCTCGCGCTTCGCACGGCGATCGACGCCTATGCCCTGCCCCAAGCCTGGCTCGAGGCGATGCTGGACGCGCGTCTCCAGGAGATCGCGCCGCAGGAGGATTTCAACCTCACAGCTTTTCGCGCTTTTGCCGATGAGAGCGAGGGCGCGCGCCTGCGGTCAGCCGCGCGCATCGTGGCCGGGGGACAGGATCTCGACCCGTCGGATGCGCATGCGCCCGCCGGCATGGCGTTGGCGCTGACGCGCCTGCTTAAGGAACTGCCGTCCAAGGCCGGATCGGCGCCGACGCTCATCCCCACCGATGTCGCCGCCCGCCACGGCGCGAGCATAGCGGATTTAGACGCCCGCCGCGCGAGTCCCGGTGTTATAGCCGCTTGCGCCGAACTGCGCGGCTTGGCGCGGGACGAGCTCGCCGAGGCCGAGCGTCGGCTGAAGAGCTCAGGCTCGGCGATCCTGCCGGCGTTCATTCCGCTCGCCCCCTTGCGGCTCGACCTCGATCGGCTCGACCGAAATGGGGACCACCCGTTCGATGACGTGGGCGAGGTCTCGCCGTTGCGTCGGCAATGGGCGATCTGGCGCTGGGCGCGAGCGCGGTGAAGGACATCCTTGCGAATACCGCGCTGTCATTGCGAGCGCAGCGAAGCAATCCAGAAGAACTTGGGCGCCTTCCGGCCACTGGATTGCTTCGTCGCTGTGCTCCTCGCAATGACGGCTGAGGGACCAAATAAGTCAGCCGCCGGTCGCAAGCTCGGTTGAATTTGGCTCGCTCTTGTGTCCATCTCGCTCCCCTTCATGCGCAGGGTCTCCAATCTCACCGGCGTCGCAGCCATGCTCGCCGCGACCGCCTCGTTCGTCGTCGGCGACAGCTTCATGAAGCTGGTCACGCGCGATCTTCCACCCTTTGAGGTGCTCTTCCTGCGCGGCGTCGCGGCGAGTCTCGCCTGCGGCCTTCTGCTTGCCGCGCTCGGCGACTGGCGCGTCGTTTCCTCAACCTTCCATCCTCGCGCGCTCCTGCGGGCAGCCGGAGAGACGCTGAGCGTACTCTGCTACATCGTTGCGCTCGCTCGAATGCCGATCGCCGACGTGATCGCCATCCTTCAGACCGCGCCGCTGATTCTTATCCTGGCCGTCGCTTTCCTTCTTCGCGAGCGCGTCGGACCGGCGCGAGTTGCGCTTGCCTTGGTTGGCTTCGCCGGCGCCTTCTTGGTCGCCCAGCCGGGATCGGCCGGGATCTCACCGGCCGCTCTGCTTGCTTTCGCGTCCGCTGTGTTGATCGCGGCGCGCGATCTGATCGGCCGTGACGTGCCGGCGCGCATTCCGGTGATGGTTGTGACCTTCGCGACCAACACCATGGTGATGGTGGTGGCGGGCCTGATGTCGCTCGGTCTTGAAAGCTGGCAGGCGCCGGCGGAGTGGCACCTCGCCTTTCTCGGTTTCGCCGGACTGTTCGTCACGCTCGGGCATGTCGGGCTCCTCCTCGCCTACCGGCTCGGGCGGACGGCGGCGGTCGCTCCTTTCTTCTACAGCTTCGCGCTCTGGGCCGTGGCGGCGGGCGTTGTCGTCTTTGGCGCCCTGCCGAACGCGCTTGCGCTTGCCGGCATCGCACTCATCGTCGCGAG
>DATCEJ010000095.1:0-3117 GCA_036510135.1 Roseiarcus sp.
CGCCCTTCTGCCGCTCGGCGGCCATGTCCACCCGCAAGAGCGCTGCGCGCAGGCGTGCGGTGTCACGCAACAGCGGATCGATTGCCGCATCGCCGGCGACGGCGTCGAAGGCGCCGATCGCGCCCTGCCGGTCCTTGCTCGCCTCTGCGCCGGCCGCGGTCATTTGCGCAAGCGCGCGATAGCCCCTCGGCCCCTGAGCCGCGATCTTGTCGAGACCGGCCTTGGCCTCATCGTTCTTGCCGCCCTCGAGCGCGGTCAGCGCCTCTTGAAACTGGTCGCCGGCCGCCTGTGTCGCCCGTTCGCGCTCATATTGCCAATAGCGAAAACCGGCGGAGGCAAGCACGATCAGCACGGCGGCGGCCAGGATCTGGTTCTGGTATTTCTTCCAGAATTCCGCCGCCTTGTCGCGCCGGACTTCCTCGTCAACTTCCTGAAAGATGTCGCTCATTATGCGCGCGGCCTATCACAGCGGCTGAGCGAAAGCGAGCGGCGGGCCGGCGGCGCGACGGAAGAAAAGGGCTAACGCCAACGATCGTGTTTCGCTGGGGTCTTCGCCTCCTTGGCCAGGCGCACGATCACGTCGCTCATGTCCTCGCCGGGCACGCGGGCCGCGTCCAAATGGGCGGCCAGGTTTTTCGGCATCAACACCGTGTAGACGCCCCTTTTTCTACCCTTTGCAGCTACGCCTTCCCGAACCAACTCGTATGCCGCCGCCCTCAGCTCAACCTCAATCATCGATTTCCTTCGCTGCCCTGTTCGCCTCCATGTGTTAACAGGCGTCAAAAAAGGACGAAGATGCGCGTATTCGCCGACCAAGTCTAACAATAGCTAAGGCATCCCCACTCCACATATCTGCAGAGAAGACCAATGATCGGCGTTGTCGCTATATGCGGTCAGATATAACGTCGCGTCGCGACGGCGATTACTTCGATGTTGCTCATTGCGCCTCTGCCTCTCCTCGCGTTCATGCGGAATGGCCGGCGGCCGCGAGCGAACCAGCGGGCGGCGGACTGATGAGTTCTGGCGCGCTGACACAGCCAGAGAATAAAAGCACCGCCTGAGGTATTATGCTGACGTCTTGCGTGGCCTTCAGCCGGCAAGGCCGATTGCATAAACGCCCGGGCCTGAATGCGAAAGCGGAACAGTGGCAAACGCCGCGTCGGCGTTTCCTTCGTAACTCTCAATCTCCGCCCTCCCCCTGAGGCGCCCCGAAGGGGCCTCGAAGGGCGCTTCAGCACGCGCCGAACCGGCGCCGCCCTCTGGACCATCCTTCGAGACGCGATGCTGCGCATCGCTCCTCAGCATGAGGTTCGAGACGCGAGATTCATGAGCCCGAAGGCCGCGCTCATCGCGCTCGCAGCTCTGGCCGCGCTTCTCCCTGTCCCTGTCCCTACCGCCACCGCCAATAGCGCGCCAACCATCTCGCCCGACCGCATCGAGGACGCGCCCGCGATCAAGCCCGATCCCTATCCCGACTTCGACAATTTCGCCTGGCGCGCCTTCATCGCGCTCAACTGGCCCTCGCTGACCGATTCCGCCCACCGCGGCGAGCCCGATCGCGCCAGCACGCTTGGCGATCCCGGTCCTCGCGTCTGGGAGACCTTCAAGGCCCGCTATGAACTGTTCCAGGTCGGTCCGGACGGGCGCGCGATCGCGCCAAAACCCTGGGGAACTTATGAAGCGGCGAACCCGTGCGGAGCGGATGTCGACAATCGCGAAAAGACGCTCGCGACCTTCACGCCCTTCATGGATTTCAATCAGTCCGCCTTCTTAAGCAGCGTCGGCGCCAATCCGCTGGTGGCGCAGAATGGCGCCTATACCCGCTACGAAGGGCGCCTCAACGAACCCGAATATTCGGCGCTCGCGCTTCATGGCTGGAGTCAGGGTGAGAACCTGCCCGATCCGGCGCACCCTGCGGAATTGCCCGCGGGCTCGATCGCGGTCAAAGCCGCGTGGCGTCCTCTCGCAGCGCAGGACACGCCGGGGTCAAGAGCGCGCTATTACGTGGTGGAGAACGCGAACATCGTCGACGTCGCCAAGACGCTCGCCGCTGGACGGACCGTCTGTTCGAAAAGCGACGTCGCGCTAGTCGGCCTGCACATCGTCATCCGGACCAAAGACCGGCCGCAGGGCCTATGGGGCACGTTCGAGCACGTCGACAACGTGCCCCCGGCCGGCGAGGGCGACGCGCGCGAGCCCGACGGCAAAGACGCGGGCGCGCCCTATTCCTATTTCGACGCCTCGAAGCCCAAGCTTGGCCTTTGGCCGGCGTTCGGGTTGCCCGACACTTTGCCAGTCAGCATGAGCCATCCGCCCAAGCTCGATCCGACCCCCATGCAGGTGGTGCGGCGGCATCCTATCCATGCCTCGACCATGGCGCTGAACCGGGCCTATTGGGCGCTGCCGGGAATCAAAGGAACGGTGTGGGAGCATTACATGCTGGTCGCGAGCCAGTGGCCGACGATTCCCGCGCCGCCAAGCCCGCAAAACGACGGCGCCTATTTTCCCGGCCAGCCGCTCGCGGCGGACGCGCCGCGCGAGAATTACCAGTCGGCGGACGCTCCACATGAGAACCTGGTCAACACGACGATCGAGACCTACTTCCAGGACGCGCCCTCAAGCTGCATGGCTTGCCACCAAAGCGTGTCCAACGCGCTGGGCCACGATTTCGTCGGCATGCTGGGCAGCTTTCGCTAGAGGACAAAGGCCCTGCCCGCGGCGCGACGTAGCCCTCCCGCGAAATCGCCCGCCACCCTTCGCTTCGCGCCTCAAGGAGCGCCGAAGGCGCGTCTCGAAGGACGCTGCAGAAAGCGTGCGACCCAGGGCGGCAAGGAAAGCATCCTTCCAGACGCCTGCTCCGCAGTCTCCTCGGGATGAAGTCGGGACCCGCTAGGCCGGGCGTCTTGAGACCTGAGGGCAACGGCCGGCCGAGCCGATTGACTGCGCGCCAATTTAGAATCATTCTAAATCGAGTTTAGAAAGTTTCTAAACTGGCCGGAGCGGTTCGCCAGGCTGGCGACCCCGCTTCACGGGTCATCGACGGGAGAGGCGCTCATGCGTGAGACTTGCAACACATCCGGCGTCAGCCGCCGCACTGTCCTTCTTGCCGCCGCGGGA
>DATCEJ010000096.1:0-14522 GCA_036510135.1 Roseiarcus sp.
ACCGCGTCATTGATGAAGGATTCGGCTTCGGGGTCACGCTGCGTCGCGGCAGCCGAGTTGACGCGCTGGAACAGGCCACCAAGCATCTGGCGTTCTTCGGGGGTCATGTCGCTCTCCCTGCGGCCGGATAGCCGCGCCCGGCATATAGCGACGCAAGCGGGCAATCCAAGGCTTCTGGTTGGGTTTTTCGAGCGACGAACGCGCTTTTCACCCGAGGCTCGCCCGCGCCGCGCCTTTACTCAGGCTTGCCGATCGTTTAGGCGGTTGCCCCAGGGGCCCCGGCTCGGCTTTTCGCCGCTGCGCCGGGGCTTCGCTCGTTTTAAGCAATCGGGAGAGCAATCGACATTGGCTAATGTTGTCGTGGTCGGCGCCCAATGGGGCGACGAGGGAAAGGGCAAGATCGTCGATTGGCTGTCCGTCGGCGCTGACGTCGTGGTGCGTTTCCAAGGCGGCCATAACGCCGGCCATACGCTGGTGATCGACGGCAAGACTTACAAACTTGCGCTGCTTCCGTCCGGCATTGTTCGGCCCGGGAAACTGTCGATCATCGGCAATGGCGTCGTCCTCGATCCCTATCATCTGGTTGAAGAGATCGAGAAGCTGCGCGGCCAGGGAGTCGAAGTGACGCCGGCCAACCTCAAGATCGCCGAGAACGTCCCGCTGATTCTCTCGTTGCATCGCGAGCTCGACGCGCATCGGGAGTCCGGAAGCGTCGCAGGAACCAAGATCGGCACCACCAAGCGCGGTATTGGCCCCGCTTATGAGGACAAGGTCGCGAGGCGCGCGATCCGCCTGATGGACCTCGCCGATCCCGACGCGTTGGACGACAAGATCGATCGCTTGCTTTCGCACCATGTTCCCTTGTGCCGGGGCTTAGGCCTGCCGCCTCCAACCGCCGCCGCGGTCCGCGAAGAACTGCTCGCGGTCGCGCCCAAGGTTCTGCCGTTCATGGCGCCGACATTCGAGATTCTCGACGGCGAGCGGCGCGCGGGCAAGCGCATTCTGTTCGAAGGCGCGCAAGGCGCCATGCTGGACGTCGATCACGGCACGTATCCATACGTGACGTCCTCAAACACGGTCGCGGCGAATGCAGCGACCGGTTCCGGCCTGGGGCCCAAGGCGATCGGTTACGTGCTCGGCATCGCCAAAGCCTACACGACGCGCGTCGGGGGTGGGCCATTCCCGACCGAACTCGACAATGAAGTCGGCCGATTGATCGGCGAGCGCGGCCGCGAATTCGGCACCAATACCGGACGCCCGCGCCGGTGCGGATGGTTCGACGCCGTGCTCGCGCGCCAGGCGGTTCGCACGAGCGGCATCGACGGGCTGGCCTTGACCAAGCTTGACATTCTCGACGGCTTTGAGACCATCAAGGTCGCGACCCGTTACCGCCTGAACGGCGAAGAAATCGACTATCTTCCGGCCTCGCAATCGGCGCAGGCGCGCATCGAGCCGGTTTATGAAACGATCGAAGGCTGGAAAGGCGCCACGAGCAAGGCGCGGTCATGGGCCGACCTGCCTGCGCAGGCGATAAAATATGTGCGTCGAATCGAGGAGCTGGTCGGCGCGCCCGTCGCCTTATTATCGACGAGTCCCGAGCGCGACGATACGATCCTTGTGCATGATCCATTCCAGGACTAAGGGACCCCGCGCGGTATCGCGCGGAGCGGTTGAGCGGACGCTTCATGGCTGATTATCATTCGCTGCTCATGCGAGCCGTCGCCAATTTGCCCAATGCGGGCACGCCGGCATCGCGCGGAGCGATCTATGAACGGGCTCGCAAAGCCCTGCTTGAGCAGCTCAGAAGCTTGCGCCCGCCGCTGCCGGAAAGCGACATCACTCGCGAGGAGACCGCGCTTGACGCAGCGATCGCCGAGATTGAGCAAAGATACGGTTCGCAAGGTCCAGGTCCACCTCTTGATTCGCCGACGCCAGCCTCGGCTGTAGCTGGAAAGCCGGTCGCGGCGCCGAGGGCCGCTCCGCCGACCCCGCCCCCGCAATTCTCTACGGTCCAGCGCCCCAGCGCGCCCACGGCGTCCGGGCCGGTCGCTCCCTCGGCGCGATCGCCTTCGCAAACCGGCGCGCCCGGCCAACTCGGCGCGGCAGCGACGCCCATTCAGGGCGCAGTGCTGCGACCTCCGCTGCCGGCGCAGGGACGGACCCAGCCAGGCGGGGGCCCACAGCAAGCGCCGACCCCGGTTGCGGGGAGGCCAGCCGCATCGGCGCCGACGGTGGCTTCGCCGGCTCGATCTCAGCTCGCCGCTGCAATGGCCAACCAGCCCTCCTCCGTGCCGAGAACCGGCCGGGCCGCTCCACCGGTTGGGACGAGGGACGGCAAGGATGAAGGTCTGCCCGGATTGGCTGCGCTCGACCCGGCCAAGGCGATCCGACCGAACAAGACGGACGACGGGACCACCTCCGACGCTCCGCCCGTTGTCGCGAGCCGTCACGATGAACCTGGGCAATGGGCTGGCGCGCCCGAAGTGGCGGCGGAGTTCGACCGCCCCGGCTTGGCGTCCAGACCGGAGGCGGAGATGCAGCGTCCGGTTGCTCCGGGCGCCGCAGTCGCCAAGCCGAAACGCTTCCTCTGGATCGCGGCGGCGGTGGTCCTTGGAATTGTTCTCGCGGTGGCCGGGGCCGCAATCCTGATGCGTCAGAAGCCCCAAGACCTCGCCATCAGGCCCACCGTCGAGACGCAGCAACCCGCTCCGCCGGAGACTTCGGCGAAGATCGCCGAGCGGGTGCAAACGACCCCGCCTGCTGCTCCCGCTGCGCCGGCGAGCAGCGCACCGCAAGCGACCCCGCCAAGTCCGCAGGGCGCGGCGCCAGCACCCTCAGCCCCCGAGGCGTCGACTCCGCCGACCCAATCCGCCGCGTCTGCGCCGGCGGCCGGCAGGGCGGCGATGTTGATCGCTTCGGCGGACAACCCGCAGAAACCGGCCGTGAGCTTGGGCTCGACAGTGTGGTCGCTGATACCTGCCGCGACGGGCCAGCCGGCGACGGTCGGGGTAAAGGCTGAGGCGGACATCCCCGACCTCAAGATGCACGCCACCATGACCTTGAGAAAGAACACGGATCCGACGCTGCAGGCGACTCACACCATCGACCTGAAATTCTCCTTCGCCCCGGGCGCCCCGATCACGGGCTTCAAGGATGTCGGCCTGCCGCAGATGCGCAAGGAGGATTCGACCGCGGCCGAGGCGTTGACCAGCGTGAAGGTCAAGATCAGCGACATCTATTTCCTTATCGCGCTGGCCAAGGGCGAATCCGACACCGCCCGCAACCTCGACCTGATGCAGACCCGCTCCTGGTTTGACTTTCCGCTGCTGCTCAACGACGATCGCATCGCCAAGATTGTGTTCCAGAAGTCGCCCGAGGGCCAAGCGATGCTGGAAAAGGCGTTCGAGGCGTGGAAGTGAGCGGAAGGTCTATCCGCGCAGATTGAACACCCGGGTCGAGACAAAATAGCCGTCTTCGACGACGCCAAAAGCGATTGGCGTTCCAAAGCACTCGACGTAGGCGCGCCCTTGGGTTGGGGCTGGGCCGCGAAGCAGCAGTTTTTGGCCGCGCCGAAGAGTCGCGGCGCCGGAGCGATCGACCGGCACGATCGGGATTTCGCCCAGACCCGCCTGCAAGGGCAGAATCGCGCGAGCCATCAGCTCCGCGTCGTCCGGCAGACGATCGAGCGGAATGCCTGTTTCGACTGAAAACGGGCCAACGCGTGTCCGGCGCAATTCAATCACATGTCCATAGCAGCCAAGCGCGCGGCCGAGATCCCGCGCGATCGCGCGCACGTAGGCGCCCTTGCCGCATTCGGCCTCGAGCACCGCCTCACTGGGCTCAGCCGATACCAGGTCGAGCCGGTAAACATGGATCGGGCGCGGTTCAATCTCGAAGGTTTCGCCATCGCGCGCGAGATCGTAGGCGCGCGCGCCAGCGATGCGGATCGCGGAGAAGGTCGGTGGCGTCTGAAGAATTTCGCCGACAAAGCGGGGGAGAAAGCTCTCGATCTCGGCTGGGGAGGGACGTCGATCCGAGCGTGCGACGATCTCTCCTTCGGCGTCGTCGGTCGCGCTTTCCTCGCCCCAGCGCACGCGAAACCGGTAGGATTTGGCTCCGTCCTGAACGACCGGCACGGTCTTGGTCGCCTCGCCAAGCGCGATCGGCAGCACCCCCGATGCGAGCGGATCGAGCGTTCCGGCATGGCCTGCTTTCTTGGCGTTGAACAGGAACTTGATTCGCCCGACCGCTTGAGTCGAGGAGATTCCGGTCGGCTTATCGAGATTGATCCAGCCGTTGATATCGACCCGAGTCGATCGCTTCTGCCGTGATTCTCGAGGACCCTGCCTTTCGCGAACGGCGGCGCCCGACTGCTTGTCTTCGTTGGCGTCGCCGATCATTCCTTGTCCTCTTCGCCGACGTCTTTCAGATCCCGCGCGACCGCCGGTGATCTCAGAAGCTCGTCCATGCGCGTTTGATCATCGAAGCTCGTATCCAAGGCGAAACGCAGATCAGGAGCGAACTTGAGATTGACGCGGCGAGCGACGAGCGCGCGCAATTCCTTCTTGTGGCGATCGAGCGCCTCAACCGCCATGCCGGCGCCCTTGCCGCCGAGCGGCATCACGAGAAGCGTCGCCAGTTTGAGATCCGGCGACATGCGCACCGCACGGATGGTCAGCGGATGACGATCCAAGGCCTCATCAACCACCTCGCCGCGCGCGAGAATGTCCGCGACCGCGTGACGGATCAGTTCGCCGACGCGCTCGGTCCGGTGACTGGGGCCATGCAGTTTGGATAGGGAACGGGACATTCGTTGACCTCGCGCGCGGGTCGGGTTCTCGTTGAATCGGGCGGCGAAACGGAAGCGTGTCTAGATCGTCGCGAGCCGCATCATAAAATCCGGCAAGGCGGCGACGGTCAGCGCCTCTTCCGGTCCGTATTCGGTGACCGAGCGCCACCCGGGGCCGTCCGGCCGCTGATGGACGAACGTCGCGCGGCGCGCGGCGTCGACGACCCAGAGCTCGCGAACCCCGTGGCGCGCATAGAGCTGCGCCTTAAGCCCGCGGTCATAGGCGAGGCTCGTCAGCGCGACCTCGATGGCGAGTAGAATGTCCCTGCCCTTCACCTCTTCGAGCGTGATCCCGCGCGGATAGACGACGAGGTCTGGTTCGACAAAGGTGTCGGGGCTCAGATAAATCGTGGTCTCTACACCCACCCACAGATTCTCAGGCAGGGCGCGCACAACCGCCATCGTAAGCGCCGACTTGATCAATTCATGGACGTGCGTTTTCGCCTGCATCGGCACAATCTCGCCTTCGATCAGCTCGAAGTTCTCGTCCTCCGCAATGATGCCGGCATCCTGCATGCGCAGGATTTCGGCCACCGTAAACGATCGGCGGTCGAAACCCTCCGCGGCGCGGGTTGAGTTGGTTCGCATCTTTCCTGTTCCCGGCGCGCCATTACAGCGTACGACGGATCTCCTCGACGCTATAGCACTCGATGACGTCCCCTGCTCGCATGTCGTGGTAGTTCTCGAACGCCATGCCGCACTCCTGCCCGGCCTGCACCTGAGCGACTTCGTCCTTGAACCGCTTGAGCGTCGACAGCTTGCCCTCGTGCACAACCACGCTGTCGCGGATGAGGCGCACATGCGCGCCGCGCTGCACGACGCCATCGGTCACGCGGCAACCCGCCACCAAGCCAACCTTGGAAATGTCGAACAATTCGAGAATTTGCGCATTGCCCAACATCGTCTCGCGCAACGTCGGCGCAAGCATGCCCGAAAGAGCCGCCTTCACGTCGTCGACCAGATTGTAGATGATGTTGTAGTAGCGGATCTCGACGCCTTCCTGCTCGGCAAGGTCGCGCGCCTCCTTATTCGCGCGAACGTTGAAGCCAAGGATGACCGCCTTCGAGGCCGTGGCCAAAGTCACATCGGATTCGGTTATGCCGCCGGCGCCGCCGTGGATGACCCGCGCCATGACCTCGTCGTTGCCCAACTTTTCGAGCGCTGCGGTGATCGCCTCGACCGATCCCTGCACGTCGCCTTTGAGGACGACCGGCATCTCTTTGTGACCCGCCGCTTTGAGATTGCTCATCATGTCGGCGAGCGAGGTCCGCGCGGCAGGTCCGCGCGCGGCGAGCTTCTCCCGCCTCTGGCGCTCGCGATACTCGGTGATTTCTCTCGCGCGCGCCTCCGACTCAACGACGGCGACGCGATCCCCCGCCTCAGGCGCCCCGGAGAACCCGAGCACCTCGACCGGCATCGATGGCGTAGCCGCCTCAACGGTCGCGCCCTTGTCGTCGATCAGCGCCCTGACGCGGCCCCAATGCGATCCGGCGACCACCAGCGCGCCAACCTTGAGGGTGCCTCGTTGCACCAGCACCGTCGCCACGGGTCCGCGGCCGCGATCGAGCCTCGCCTCGATGACCGTACCCTCCACGCCGCGGTCGGGGTCGGCGACGAGGTCGAGCAATTCGGCCTGTAGCGCGATCGCCTCGAGCAGCCGGTCGAGATTGGTGCCCTTGGTCGCCGACACTTCAACCGCGAGAGTATCGCCGCCAAACGCCTCGACCTGCACGTCGTGCTGCAGGAGCTCTTGCATCACGCGCTGGGGATCGGCTTCGGGCTTGTCGATCTTGTTGACGGCGACGATGATCGGAGCCTTCGCCGCCTTGGCGTGGCGAATCGCCTCGATCGTCTGCGGCATGACGCCGTCATCCGCAGCCACGACCAGCACGACGATGTCGGTCACCTTCGCTCCCCGCGCGCGCATCGCGGTGAAGGCCGCGTGACCGGGGGTGTCGATGAAAGTGATGGCCTCGCCGCCGGGAGCAACGACTTGGTAGGCGCCGATGTGTTGGGTGATGCCGCCCGCTTCGCCCGCGACCACGTTGGCATGGCGAATCGAGTCGAGCAGCGAGGTCTTGCCGTGATCGACGTGGCCCATGATGGTGACGATGGGCGGTCGCGGAACGGACGCTCCCTCCTCGTCGGGCCGATCGAAGAGACCCTCCTCGACGTCGGATTCGGCGACGCGCTTGACCGAATGGCCCATTTCCTCCGCGATGAGCTGGGCGTCGTCCGCATCGAGCGTGTCGGTCAGAGTCACCATACGGCCCTGGCGCATCAGAAGCTTGATCACGTCGACCGCGCGTTCGGACATGCGGCTCGCGAGCTCCTGGATGGTAATCGCTTCCGGGAGGACGATCTCACGGGCGATTTTCTCTTTCTGGTCGTGCGCGCCGTGGCCTCTCAGGCGCTGCGTCCGACGACGGAAAGCAGCAACCGAGCGCGTGCGTTCATCCTCACCCGAGGTCGCGCTGGTGACCGTCAGACGGCCACGATTGCGCTCCGCGCCAGTTCGCGCCGGTCGAGGCGTCGGGACGACGACCTTCTGCCCCGGCGGCAGCGCGAGCGCCGGACGCCTGACAACGACCCGCCGCTCTTCGTCTGCGCCGCCAGGGGCAGCAGGGGTAGCAGGGGTTCGGGCGAGCGCTCCCGGCACGGCCACGCTGGGCGCAGCCGGGGCGACGCGCGGAATTGACGAAGACGGCGCCGGCTCGCCGCCGGAAAGGCGTCGTCGCGCTTCGTCCTCCGACTGCCGCTTGAAACTGGCCTCGTGGGCGCGGCGAAGCTCCTCGTCGCGCTTGCGCGCTTCGGCAGCCTCGCGTTCGAGGCGATCGCGCGCCTCGCGATCGCGCCGCACCCCGGCATCCGCCTCCTGGCGGCGGCGATCGTCCTCCTCGGACGCGCGCGCGTCGATCAGCGCCCGGGCGCGCGCTTCGCGCTGCTCGGCGGTCAAGGTGGGCAGAACGACGCCGGTCTTGGGCGGCGGCGGTGCGGTCGGCTTCGTGGGCGCGACGGGAGCGAGCCGCGCCGAGGCGGTAAGCGTGGGCTTGACCGCGGCCGGAGCAACCGGCGGCGGCGCGGCGGCGGGCGCCGTCGGCGCAGCTCGCGCGGCGGCGGCCGCTTCGGCCGGCGTCAAAATCCGCCGCTTCACCTTCTCGACGACGACCGCCTTGCTGCGCCCGTGCGAAAAGCTCTGCCTCACCGTACCCTGCTCAACCGGGCGCTTCAGGTGCAACGTCGCCTTCGGCTGAGCAGCCGTCACTGTCTTATCGCTATTACCCGTCTCACTCATGCCACTTCCTAACCACCTGGCTTCTCAGCCAATTTGATGGACCTGCCAAACGTTCCGGCCTCATGGGCCGTCGCGTCATCCTGCTCCGCCCCGGCCGCCGCGTTCGCTTCGCCGCCGCGATAGCGGCGCAGACGATCCGCCCTTGCGAGAAAGGCAGAACTCGCCGCCCCGTGTTTGAGGGCAGCATGTATCACATTTGCCCGCCCCAATGCCAAATCCAATTCGCCCGACTTGAAGAGATCGACGCGCACAACCGCATTCGCTTCCGAGCCGAGTTTGGCGCGCAGGGCCTGGACTCGCTTCGCCGCTCCGTCCGCCGCCCCGTCGCTCGCCTGAATCAGCGCGACGACCCCTCCGGCCTCGATCGCCGAATCGACCTTGAACGCGCCGGCCACGACGAGGCCGGCTTTGTTGGCGATCGACAGCGACTGCAGCGCGTCCCGTGCGAGAAGCGCGCCGACCGTCTCGGCAAGCGCGGACGGCGCCTCCACCTTGGCGCCGAAGGCGCGCGAAAACGCCTGCTTCGCTGCCGCCCGGCTCACCGTGTCGAAGCTCAGTTGCGTCCAAACCCCCCGTCCCGGCAGCTTGCGCCGGATATCCGGGACGACCAATCCGTCTGGGCTGAGCGCAAAGCGCAGCATCGCCTCGGGATCGCCTTTGGTCCCTGTAACGATGCAGGTCCGTTCCGACCTGGATTGATCGCTTTCCGTTCGCAATCGACCGATCCCACCACCTACGCGCCTTCAGCCTCTTGCACTTCCGGCTCCGGCTCTGGCGTGGGCGCTTCGATCCAGCCCGCACGCACGCGCGCGTCGAGGATCATGGCGTCAGCCTGGGCCCGCGACACGTCGGACCCGCTTAGAAAGCCCGGCTTTGCCACATCGCCATCGGTCCAGCCGACGAGATCGTCGCTCGCGCAATCGGCGAGATCCTCCAGGCTCTTGACGCCGTTCTCTCCGAGCTTGACCAGCATCGGCGTGGTCAGGCCAGCGATCTCCTTGAGATCGTCCGAAACCCCCAACGCCTTGCGCTGGTCGTCAAACTCGGATTCGATCCTGGCAAGGTGCCCCTGCGCGCGCGCCTGAATTTCGGCCGCCGTGTCCGCGTCGAAGCCTTCGATCGACGCCAACTCGGGCGGATCGACATAGGCGATTTCGTCGACCGTGCGGAAGCCTTCCGAAGCCAGAAGCTGGGCGACCGTCTCGTCGACGTCGAGCGCGTCCATGAAGGTCTGCGTCCGCTCGGTGAATTCCTTCTGCCGGCGCTCGGATTCCTCGGCTTCCGTCAAAATGTCGATGTCCCAGCCGGTCAGTTGCGAGGCGAGACGCACGTTCTGCCCGCGCCGGCCGATCGCCAGCGACAGCTGATCATCGGGAACGACGACCTCGATGCGGGTCGAGTCTTCGTCGAGCACCACCTTCATCACCTCGGCCGGCTGCAACGCGTTGACGATGAAGGTCGCGGCGTCGGCAGACCAGGGAATGATGTCGATCTTCTCGCCCTGCTGTTCGTTGACCACCGCCTGCACGCGCGAGCCGCGCATGCCCACGCAAGCCCCGACCGGGTCGATCGACGAATCGTTCGACACCACCGCAATCTTGGCGCGCGAGCCCGGATCGCGCGCCACCGACTTTATCTCGACGATGCCGTCGTAGATTTCCGGTACTTCCTGTGCGAATAGCCGGGCGGTGAATTGCGGATGGGTGCGGGACAGGAAAATCTGCGGGCCGCGGGCCTCGCGCCGGACGTCATAGACATAGGCGCGGATGCGATCGCCGGGCCGGAACATCTCGCGGGGGATCAGTTCGTCGCGGCGCACGACCGCTTCGCCCGCGCCGGAACCGCCGAGATCGACCACGACGTTGCCGTATTCGACCCGCTTGACCGCGCCGTTGATGATGTCGCCGATGCGATCCTTGTAGACGTCATATTGCTTGTCGCGCTCCGCCTCGCGGATCTTTTGCACCAGCACCTGCTTGGAAGCCTGGGCGGGGATGCGTCCGTAGTCGAACGGGGGCAGCGATTCTGCGATCCAGTCGCCAATCTGAGCCGAGGGATTCTTCTTCTGCGCCTCGGTCAGCGTCATTTGCGTCGCCTCGTTCTCGACCTCGTCGACAACGAGCAAAAGCCGGGAAAACCGGATCTCGCCGGTTTTCGGATTGATCTCCGCGCGGACCTCGGTCTCCTGGCCGTAACGCGAGCGCGCGGCCTTTTGCATTGCGTCTTCCATCGAGGCCAGAACGATCGTTCGATCGATCGATTTCTCCCGCGCGACCGCGTCGACAATTTGCAACAGTTCAAGTCGGTTGGCGCTAACGGCCATGATTCTCTCCTTCGTCAGGCCCGAGCAGCCTTGGAGTCGCGCCGCGGGCCGCGGCTTTGGCTTCGTTTGTCTTGCGCTTGGCGCGTGGAACGGTCTCTCGGCCATTCGCACGGGGTGAGGCTTGCTTCGCGTCCTTGAGCGCCGCCTTCTCGCGCCGGAGCGCGGCGCGGATGAGATCGTCAGTCAACACGAGCCGCGCCTCGGCCATCGCGCGGATCGGCAATTCGACCTCGCTCGTGCTCCCGTCGTCGGCGACCAGCGACATTCGCGCCGCTGGCCCATCGGGTCCGGGCACGACGGCGGCGATATGGCCACGAAAGCGCTTGCGTCCCTTGACCAGGGCCGCCATCTCCACACGCGCTTCGTGGCCGGCGGCGCGGGCGAAATCCGATTCACGCACCAGCGGCCGATCAATGCCCGGCGACGAAATTTCCAACCGATAGGCCTGAGCCATCGGCTCCTCGACGTCGAAGACCGGCGACAACGCCACGCTGATGTTTTCGCAATCCTCGATTGCCATCGTCCCGTCGGGACGCTCCGCCATGATCTGAATCGTCGCGCCCTCAGCCGCCGAAATCTTGACCCGGACAAGCCGGTATCCCAGATCCCGCAGAACCGGCGCCGCAATGCGGCCGACACGCTCGCCCGGCCCCGAATCTCCGATCAGGCGCGCTTCGTCGAGCCCTTCGACGGGTGCAGCGGCAGTTGGAAGCGAGACTTCGACCATACGACCTTGTGGCAATAAAAAAGAGCGGGTCCCGGTCGGGGCCCACTCTCAACTTGTCTCTCCTTTCGGAGAGCTATGAGATGTCGTTGACCGCGATATAGGGGATTGGCCGCGCCCGCGCAAGGGGAAACAGCAAGGACTCAAGCGCGGACGGGCGCAGGCTCGGACCGCTATGCTTATTCGAACGACGTGCCAATGTCTGTCCTTCCCCACCCGACGCCGCCGTCCACAACCAGGGTATCCCCGACCACGTAGTCTCCAGCCCGCGCGGCAAGGAACACGGCGGCGCCTGCCATGTCCTCGGCTGAACCAATGCGACGGGCGGGAATCCTCTTACTTAGCTCTTCGCCATGGTCCCGCGCGACCTTGTTCATGGTCGAAGCGAAGGCTCCCGGCGCAATCGCGGATACGACGATGTTCTGCGGCGCCAGCTCGAGCGCAAGCCGCTTGGTCAAATGGATCAGCCCGGCTTTGGACGCCGCGTAGGAATAGGTCGGCAGCATGTTGACGGAAAGGCCGTCGATCGAGGCAATGTTGATGATCTTTGCGGGCCGCTCCCGACTTGCCGCGCCGCGCAGGGCGGCAAGCAGCGCCTGGATCAGAAAGAACGGAGCCTTGACGTTCAGATCCATGACCTTATCCCAGCCGCTCTCGGGAAAGCCCTCGATCGGCTCACCCCAGGCTGCGCCGGCGTTGTTGACGAGAACGTCGAGCCGGGATTCCCTCGCCAGATAGAGGTCGGCCAGCGCCCTGGCGCCAGCCGCCCCCGACGCGTCGGAGGCAATCGCCGTACATTCGCCGAAAGCTGAGAGGCGCTTGGCTGTTTCCTCGCAGGCTGAGCCTTTCCGCGCCGAGATGTAGACTTTCGCGCCGGCGCGGACGAAACCTTCTGCGATCATCTCGCCGATGCCGCGCGACCCCCCTGTAACAAGGGCCGTGCGCCCTTTGAGAGAAAAGAGATCTTGCATGGGCGGTCTCGCGTCTATCGGGGGAAGCGGCGGCCGTCGAGACCGATCGGCAGCTAAGCAGTGGGCAGCTTGTAGCCTTTGAATGTCTCGCGCAGCTTGAGCTTGTTGATCTTGCCGGTTGCGGTATGAGGAATCTCCTTCACCACCTGCATATCGTCGGGCATCCACCATTTGGCGATGCGGGGCTTCAGGAAATCGAGGACCTCGGCGCTCTTGGGGGAATGCCCCTCCTTCGCCACAACGACGAGCAGCGGCCGTTCGTCCCATTTCGGGTGGGCGATGCCGATGACGGCGGCCTCGGCGACATCGGGGTGACCAACAGCCAGGTTCTCGATGTCGATGGTCGAGATCCACTCGCCGCCCGACTTGATCACGTCCTTGGCGCGATCCGTGATCTGCATGAACCCTTCGGAATCGATGGTCGCGACATCTCCGGTGTCGAAAAATCCATGTTCGTCGAGGATGTTCGTGTCGTCCTTGAAGTACCGGTCCACGACTGAGAAGCCTCGAACTTTCAACCGGCCGAAGCGCTTGCCATCCCACGGCAGCTCTTTGTTTTCATCGTCGACGATCTTCATCTCGACGCCAAACGGCGCCCAGCCCTGCTTGGCCTGGATCGCGAGCCTCTGATCGCCTGAAAGGGTTTTCGCGCTCGGCTTGAGGGCGCCTGCCGAGCCGACCGGGCTCATCTCCGTCATGCCCCAGGCGTGGCGAACGGTGACACCGTAATCCTCCTGGAAGGCGCGAATCATATCGGGCGGACAGGCCGAGCCGCCAATGCCGACGAATTTCAGTGTGGTGAGCTTCTTGTTCTCCTTGCGCAGGTATTGCAGGAGGCCAAGCCAAACGGTCGGCACAGCCGCCGTCATCGTCACTTTCTCGGTCTCGAGGAGATCGAAGACCGAAGCGCCGTCGAGCCTCGCGCCCGGCATCACCATGCTTGCGCCACGCATCGGGCAGGAGAGCGCGAGGCCCCACGAATTGGCGTGGAACATCGGCACCACGGGCAAGACCACATCATCCGACGTAACCGTGAGACACGCGGTCGTGCTCGCCATCAGCGAATGCAGGAGGTTCGAGCGGTGCGAATACAGCACGCCCTTCGGGTTTCCGGTCGTGCCGGAGGTGTAGCAGAGTCCGGCCGCGGTCCGCTCGTCGAACTCGTTCCAGGCGAAATCGTCGTCGACCTCGCCGATCCAATCTTCGTAGGCGATGGCGTTCTTGAGTTTGGTCGCCGGCATGTGCGCGCCGTCGGTCAGAACGACGTAGCGCTCAATCGTCGGCAACCGCTCGGCGAGCCCCTCCATCAACGACACGAAGGTCAGGTCGACGAACACGAGCCGGTCTTCGGCGTCGTTCATGATCCAGGCGATCTGCTCGGGGAACAGCCGCGGATTGACCGTGTGATAGACCCCGCCGGCGCCGACGATGCCATACCAGGTTTCGAGATGGCGATAGCCGTTCCAGGCCAGCGTCGCGACGCGATCGCCGAGCTTGATCCCGTCGCGCTCGAGTCTTTTGGCGACTTTGAGCGCGCGCTGCCGGATGGCGCGGTAGTTGGTGGTATGCATCGGCCCTTCGACCGTGCGCGAGGCGACCTGTTGCTCAGGGAACTGGACGGCGGCGAAATCGATGACCTTGTGCATGAGCAGGGGCCACTCCTGCATCCGTCCCAACATGCGTTCTTCTCCCGATTTCCTTATCGGCGCTTGATTGCGGCGCGCGGATTGTTCATGGGACACCCACACTGGCGCCGTGTGACCCGCTTTGCAATGCGCCGAAGTGGAACTGGCCTCGCCGCTGCGCCCCACACCGAACAGGAGCCCGATGCCTGACCGGCAGAACGCCGACCGCGCCGTACGGGTCTGGTTTCGCCTCATCCGCCTCGAGGCGCGCATGCAGGCCGCGGTCGGCGAGCGCCTGCGCGAAATCGGCGTTTCGATCCCGCAATGCGACGTGTTGACCACGCTGACCGAGCGCGAGGGCGTGAGCCAGCAGGAACTGGCGACACGGCTTTACGTCACCAAGGGCAACATCTCGGGCCTGATCGATCGGCTCGTGGAGGCGGGCCTGGTCGAGCGGCGCTCGACCGTTAATGACCGTCGCCAGCACGCCATCTATCTCACCGAGGCCGGCCGCCGGATGGCCGAGACGGCGATCGCGGTCCAGCATCGCTGGATCGCTTCCACGCTGGGCCGCATGGCCGAGCCGGACCTCGAAGCGCTGGAGGCGAAGCTCGTGGCGCTCAGGGACATCGTCCGCGAGACGGAGCCGCCGACGCCCGCGCAAGCGGCGAAGGGGTGAGAGCGGCTCCACCGTTAACGAGTCCGTTTTGAGAGCTTTCAACGGGTTACGGCGCG
>DATCEJ010000097.1:0-3632 GCA_036510135.1 Roseiarcus sp.
ATGTGGAGCGATGCGATCGAATCGGCGCCCGGAACGGTCAGCCAGGTGCGCGGTTCGGTGCAGGCGCTGATCCGTTTCGCCAAGGCGAGCGATGCGGCTTTGTTGCTCGTTGGCCACGTGACCAAGGACGGCCAGATAGCGGGCCCACGCGTCGTCGAGCATATGGTGGACGCGGTTTTCTCGTTCGAGGGCGACGGCGCGCATGCCTTCCGGCTGCTGCGGGCTGCCAAGAACCGGTTCGGCGCGACCGACGAGGTTGGCGTGTTCGAGATGACCGGCGGCGGCCTCGCCGAAGTGCCGAACCCTTCGGCCCTGTTCCTGGCGGACCGCGACGGCGCGGCTCATCCTGGCGCTGCGGTCTTCGCCGGGGTTGAAGGGGCGCGCCCGCTCCTGGTCGAGATCCAGGCCCTGGTCGCGCCGACCACGTTTGGCACGCCGCGCCGCGCGGTTGTCGGCTGGGAGCCGAGCCGATTGGCCATGGTGCTGGCGGTGCTCGAGGCCCATGGGGGCATGAAGCTCGGCCAATATGACGTCTATCTCAATGTCGCGGGCGGCTTGAGAATCATGGAGCCCGCAGCCGATCTTGCCGCAGCGGCGGCGCTCATTTCCTCGCTCACCGGCGCGAGCTTGCCGCGCGATGCGGTCTATTTCGGCGAAATCGGGTTATCGGGCTCGGTGCGCGGGGTCGGGCATGCGGGCTTGAGGCTGAAGGAGGCCGCCAAGCTTGGGTTCACGCGCGCCTTCGCGCCGCGGTCGCTTCCCGCCGGCGCTGAGCCTGTGAACATCGCCACCCAGCCCATGGATAATGTCGCCGCCCTGGTCGCGCTGATCGCCGCCAGCGCCGTCGAAACGAGAGCGGGACGCGCCAAATCTCCGGCCCGCGATGGGGTGACGAACTGAGGCGGCTTGGTTATAAGGCGCTCGCGTCGGCTGCCACTGGGCGTACAGGATGACAGGGCGCCGCGCGACGAGGTTCTCTCGCAAATGCCATCTTATCTCGATCTCGCGGTTCTCGGCATCGTTCTTGTATCCGCGCTTCTGTCCATGATGCGGGGGTTCACCCGTGAGGTTCTCGCCATCGCCTCCTGGGCCGCCGCCGCGGCAGCCGCTTATTACTTCTACCCACTTCTCATGCCTTACCTCACTCCCTATATCCATAAGGAGGTTATCGCCCAGGCGGCCGCCGCGGCCGCCGTGTTCTTCATCACCTTGATCGTCGTGTCGCTGTTCACGGTTCGACTGTCCGACGCGATCCTCGACAGCAAGATCGGCGCCCTCGACCGGTCGCTGGGCTTCGTGTTTGGGGTCGCCAGGGGGTTTCTCCTTGCGGTCATCGCCTTCGCCATCTTCAACTGGCTGGTCTCCGAGAAGCAGCAACCGGAATGGGTCAAGAACGCGAGGACCCGGCCGGTGCTCACCGAGACCGCCGATCGAATCGTCGCCCTGCTGCCGACGGACGCGGCCCAGACGATCAACGGCTGGATCGAATCGCATGCAAATGCAGCGACGAACAGTTTGTCGCCGGCGGACAGCGCTGCCGCTTCGCGCCCGAAGACCGAGGACGATCAACCGATCGCGGCGCCCTCGACTCCGGCGCCCGCTCTCAAGAAAACCGAGTCGAACTCAGGCTCGAACAGCGGCTCCTCGCTCGACAAGCAGAAGCTCGACGCTTTGATCAACAAGAACGCTCCCTTCGCTCCGGCTCCAAGGCAGTGATGCAGACAGCATCGAAATTAGAGCAAATTGCACTTGGGTCGCATCACGATCGTCATTGCGAGCGAAGCGAAGCAATCCAGGGGAACGTAGAGCACCTCGCGGCTCCTGGATCGCCACGTCGCCATAGCCCGTCCGGGAGGACGGGCGTCTTTCGACGCCCTGTGGCTCCTCGCGATGACGATTCCAACAATACGGAGCCTGCGCGAGCGTCAGCCTTACCGGCCGAGGACGGCTTCGACCCCGACGGCGACCGGTTGCGCGAGGCGTGCGGCGTCTTCGGCATTTTCGACCATCCTGACGCGGCCGCCATCACCGCGCTCGGGTTGCATGCGCTGCAGCATCGCGGCCAGGAAGCCGCCGGCATCGTCGCCTATGACGGGGTGCGGTTCCACTCGGAGCGCCGACAGGGGCTGGTCGGCGATCATTTCTCGAATGCGGCGACAATCGATCGCTTGCCGGGACGCTGGGCCATTGGCCATGTGCGTTATTCCACGACCGGCGACACCATATTGCGCAACGTCCAGCCGCTGTTCGCCGAGCTCGAGGCCGGCGGTCTCGCGGTCGCCCACAACGGCAATCTGACCAATGGACTGACGCTGAGGCGGGAGCTCATTCGCACCGGCGCCATCTGCCAATCGACCACCGACACGGAAGTTGTGCTGCTGCTTGCAGCGCGCTCGCGTCGCCCGAAAATCGTCGACCGTTTCGTCGAGGCCCTGGCCGAGATCGAGGGCGCGTACGCGCTCGTCGCGTTGACCAACAAAAGGCTGATCGGCGCGCGCGATCCCCTCGGCATCCGCCCACTCGTGCTCGGCGACCTCGAGGGCAGCCCGATCCTGTGCTCGGAAACCTGCGCGCTCGACATCATCGGGGCGAAATTCGTTCGCGACGTCGAGAACGGCGAGGTGGTGGTCATCGACGGCGACGGGGTGAAGAGCTTCTTCCCGCTGCCCAGGCTGCCGGCTCGGCCCTGCATTTTCGAATACATCTATTTCGCCCGGCCCGACTCGATCGTTCATGGACGCTCGGTCTACGACGCCCGCAAAGCGATGGGAGCGGAGCTGGCGCGCGAGGCCCCCGTCGAGGCCGATGTGGTCGTGCCGGTCCCGGACTCTGGCGTTCCGGCCGCGATCGGTTACGCGCGCGAATGCGGCCTGCCGTTCGAACTCGGCATCATTCGCAATCACTATGTCGGGCGCACCTTCATTCAGCCGAGCCAGTCGATTCGCGAGCTCGGCGTCCGCATGAAGCACAACGCCAACCGCGCGGTGGTCGAGGGCAAGCGCGTCGTGCTCATCGACGATTCGATCGTGCGCGGCACCACCAGCATCAAGATCATGCAAATGATGCGGGAAGCAGGCGCACGCGAGGTCCATTTCCGCATTTCGTCGCCGCCGATCACCCATCCCGACTTCTACGGCATCGACACCCCCGAGCGCGACAAGCTGCTCGCGGCGCGCATGGACCTGGAGCAGATGCGTCGGTTTGTCGGCGCCGACTCGCTCGCGTTCCTCTCCGTCGACGGGATCTATCGCGCCATGGGCTATTCCGGGCGCAACCCGAGACAGCCCCAGTTCACCGATCATTGCTTCACCGGCGATTATCCGACCCGTCTCGTCGACCAGTTCGGCGATCCCGGCCGCCAGCAATTGTCGCTATTGGCCGAGGCGAGCTGAGGGCGTCGCTCGAGGAGCTTGATCAACGCATCGCGATGGTCGCGACAATATCCGGGAGCTGACCGAGCAAGTCGCAGCTTATTCGGAGGTCGCCACCACCGCAGCGTCCGACATACGGAAGACCTAAGCGAGGCACAGGCTCTAGCTCAAGAGGGGTACGTTTGCTTTATAGCCGCTCTTGACATGGAGGCGCTCGCCTCGTGGGTATTGAGCCGAAATTATAGGTCGGATAGGTATTCT
>DATCEJ010000098.1:0-7540 GCA_036510135.1 Roseiarcus sp.
AAAGCCAATCGCGCGTCTCACGCCCATCAATGCGCCGCCCGCCAAGCGTCAGTTCGGCGCGTTCAAAGGTCTTGTGAGCGTCGGGCATAAGTTTTTCGAGCCGATGACGGACGCCGAATTGGCGGACTGGGAATGAGGTGACGCGGCTCCTCCTGGATACGCACGCCTTTCTCTGGTGGTTGGCAGGAGACGAGAAGCTAAGCGTCCGCGCTCGTGAAGCCATAAATGAGGAGTTGGATCCCGTCTTCGTCAGCGCGGCTTCAATTTGGGAAATTTCGACGAAGCACCGGTTGGGTAAGCTCCCGGGAGCGAGTTTGATCGTCAACCACCTGGCTCAAGTGATCGAGGGCCAGGGCTTCCTTGGCTTGCCGATCACAATACTCCATGGGCACGCCGCAGGCGCACTGCCAGGGCCGCATCGCGACCCATTTGATCGTATGCTGATCGCCCAAGCCATGCTTGATGATCTGGTTCTCGTTTCGAATGAACAGGCTTTCGCCGCCTATGGCGTGGGGCGGCTGTGGTGAGCGGGTTGCCGCAGAAGCGTCCTTCCGCAAATGCGGAATCTAGTCGATTACCATCCGGGCATGTTACGCGACCGGACGGCCATTAACGGGCGGCGCAATGCCGGGAGCGGAATCGCACTACGTCCACCGGACCGCCTGGCTGCGGGCGGCGGTCCTCGGCGCCAATGACGGGATCATTTCGACCGCGAGCCTCATCATGGGCGTCGCGGCGGCCACGGGCGGGCGGGCCGAAATCCTGACGGCGGCGGTTGCGGGCTGGGCGGCGGGCGCAATGTCGATGGCGGCGGGCGAATATGTGTCCGTCAGCTCGCAGGCCGACTCCGAGACCGCCGACCTGGCGCGCGAGCGGCGCGCGCTCCGCGACCAGCCGTCCGCGGAGAAGCAGGAGCTTGCCCATATCTACGAGGTTCGTGGCGTCCAGCCAAAGCTGGCGCGAGCGGTAGCCGATCAACTGATGGCGAAGGATGCGCTCGCCGCCCATGCGCGCGACGAACTGGGTTTGAGCGAGGGCGCTGTGCCCAGGCCGATCCAGGCCGCTTTCACGTCCGCTGTCGCGTTCTCGCTTGGCGCGGCGCTGCCGACGCTGGCGGCGTTCCTCGCGCCGCCAGCCGACATTGTGAAAGCCGTTCCCGCCGCCGCGTTGGTTTTTCTGCTTGCGCTTGGCGCGCTCGGCGCCTGGGCCGGGGGCGCGCCGATGGTGAAGCCGGCATTGAGAGTCGGCTTTTGGGGCGCCCTCGCCATGGCGGTCACGGCAGGAATCGGCGCGTTGATCGGCAAGGCCGTTTAGCCTGGCCGAAGCGAGCGGAGCTCTAGCCCGCCTTCTTGATCTGATGCGGGAAAAGATGCCGCTTGGCCTCGTCGTCGAACTCTTGCTTGAAGGCGTGCTTCTCCTTCAACTGGTTGACGCGAGCGACGGCCGGGCGCTCGTTGATCTCGTCGACGAGCCGCTTCACATTGGCCATCTTGGACCAGGTCTCCGCGCCCAGGAGGTAAGGAGCAGCCGAGCTCCAACCCCATATCGACATGTCCACGATCGTGTAGGTGTCGCCGAGCGTATATTTCCGCCCGGCCAACCGGTCGTCGAGGATCTTCCAGTGCCGGTGCGTTTCGAAATTGTATCGATTGATCGCGTATTCGATCTTCTCGGGGGCTGCGACATTGAAGTGGAAGGACTGGCCGGAATAAGGGCCAACTCCACTCGAGACGAAGAAGAGCCATGACAGGAGTTCGCCCCGCGCTTTCGGCGTGTTCTCAGGCAGGAAACGCTTCGTCTTCTCGGCGAGATAAAGCAGGATCGCGCTCGAGTCGAAGATGGTCGCTTCGCCGTCAACGATCGCTGGCGTCTTTGCGTTCGGGTTGATCTTGAGAAACTCCGGCGAGTGCTGCTCGCCCTTGCGCGTGTCGACCGGAGCAAGCTCATATTCGAGGCCGGATTCTTCAAGGAATAAAGCGACCTTCGCCGGGTTTGGCGAGGGGTGATAATAGAACTTGATCATGAGCAGGCTCCGAGAACCATGCGGTCAGGCCGCGGTGCGGCTAGTAGCGTAACCGCCCTGGTTACGCAATGTTAGTCGGCGGCCATGCGCCCTGAAGACGGCTGCGTTGTTGCGCTTACTGCTTCGTGACTTCGGGCAACCACGGCGCTGGCGATATCGGCAATCGTCGTGCGCGAAAGCTCCTCTTCCAGAGCCTCGACCGCGGGCGCCGTGGCCTCGCGCAGAACAGGAAGGATGTGAGCGCCGACCGGGCAGGATGCGCTCGGAGGCGACCGGTGCTCGGTGAACAGCTGGGCGCTCTCCAAAGCAGCGAAGACATCGCGCAAAGTGATGTCGCTCGCCGGCCGCGCCAATTCGAAGCCGCCACCCGGACCGAGCCGAGCGCTGATCAATCCCGCAGCTGTCATCAGCGAGAAGAGGCGGCGAACAACGACCGGATTGGTGTTCGCGCTATCCGCCACATCCTCCGAACGCAAGACCTTGCCTGGATTGGCGGCGAGCGCAGTCAAGAGATGAACACCAACAGCAAATCGGGTGCTTGTCGCCATCGGCGATCCTTCGCATGACGCCGGCCAGCATTGCAAAGTCGCGCGCCCTAACGATAGCGCCGCCTCCCGCTGATGTCGCCTACGAGCACTACTTCGGACAAGGCGGCAATCCGGGCCTTCCGCACGCTCGCGGTTGCGCGGCCGGTGGCTGGACTCGGACCACCGGCGGCGGCTGACGAAGCACGGGCGGCGATGCAGCCGCTGGCGGGGGCGCGTGCGCCACTGGCGGGGGCGGAGGCGCGTGAACGGGCGGCGGCGCAAGACGAGGCGCGGGAGCGGCCATCGCTGGCGCAGGAGGGACGCGCACGGCCGCGGGAGCGGGACGAGGCGCGGCCGCCGCTGGCGCAGGCGCATGAACCGCCGGCAGCGGCGGCGCCGGAGCGTGCGGAACTGCGCCCGGCGGTTGCGCCGCCACATTCGGCTTCGGCGCCCGATTGATTGCGGGCGTTGGCGACGCCGGCTTCAAGGCCTGGACAGGCGGCGGCGCGGGCGCTTTGATTGCCGCTGGCGGGACCACCGCGGCCGGAGCCAGTTTGGCGCCAGGAGCGACGGGAAGAGCGGCGGCGGGCGGCGCACCGGGAGCGGGCAAGGGCTTTCCGCCCGGGGCGGCTGACAGAGGCTTGCGGCCTGGCGCGATCGGAGCAACGGGCGCAGTCGCCGTCGCGGGGGGCGCACCGGGAGCCGGCAAGGGCTTTCCGCCCGCGGCGCCTGGCAGAGGCTTTCCACTCGGGGCGGTCGGAGCCACCGGCACAACAGCAGCCGCGGGCGGTGCTCCAGGAGCTGGCAGAGGCTTGCCGCCCGGAGCGTGAATGGCTGGCGCATTGGCCGTGCCCGGCGCCGAAGCGCCTGGGGGCAACCTCGCTCCGGCAGTCGACGGAGGCGCGATGGGCGGATTGCCCGCCGCTGGCGGGACCGGAAGTGGCTTCGCCGCCTGGCCGGGCTCGGCAGGAGCCGCAGGATTCGCTGGCGGAATCTGCGCGCCCGCTGGCGGCGCGCCAGCGGGCCTGCCTTGAGCCGCGCCCGGCCCGCCGGGTTGGCCCCGTCGCCCCATCGGCCGTAGAGGCTTGACCACAGCCGCATTGGCGGCCGGAGCGGTTGCGGCCACCGGCGCGACCGGCGCCATAGGTTTGATGTTGGCGGGCAGCGGCGGCGGCGCGAAGGCCGCCTGAGGCAACCGCGGTTGCCCGCGCGGCGCGATGCCGTCGCGGTGAAAACCGTGTTGGTACGCGATTGCGCCAACCGCGATCGGAAGCGCAACACCCAACACAGGGAGCAGGCCAATCTCGGCGGGCGGCGGAGGCGGAGGCAAGTCGCGCCAATCGTCGTCTTCGACATAGCCGTATTGCACAGGCGGCGGCGGAGGCGGCGGGCCGAAATCGTCGAAAGCGTAGATCGGCCGATCATCGTAGACGAGTTCGTCCGGGGGCGGCGGCGGGAGGTCCGCGAAGGTCTCCGGACGGAAATCGGGCGGCGGCTGGAACTCTGCCGAGAGCATCGCGAGGCGGCGGCGCGCGTCGGGGATGTGCGGGCCTTTTGGGTAGGTATGCAGGTAGGTCCAATACGCGCGCGGCGTGTTGGCGCCGACGGTGCGGCGCCAGTAGGCAGCTTCTCGCCGGACCGCGAGAATGGCCCGCACACGTCGCGCCTGGTCAGAGTGCGGGTAGGCGGCGAGGAACTCGCGATAGCTCTTCATGGTGTCCCGCTCGACAGCGGCGGCGTAGGCGTCCTCGGCGGAGAAACTGGATATGGGACGTCGTTCTGTCTGCGCGAACGCGAGCGCCAGCGGAGGCGCGTCAGCGGCGCGTTCGAAGACGTAGAATGGACCGCCGAGCTTGGACGCGCTCCACGGCAGCAAGGCGCCCTGCGTCTCCGCATTGACCGACACGCGCGTCTGGTCAAACGCCTGGGCGATATCCACCCCGCCCTGTCGGATCGCGCCGGCGAGCGTCTTGCCATAGACCCCGTAGGGGCCTTCCTCCTCGCCGGCCAGCGTGCCCGGAGCCGCGTTGAACGCGATCAGTTCGCCCGGTTCGGGATCGACGAGAGCAAGCCCAGGCGCGAGCGGCGACCCCTGAGTTGCGTAAGGATTGGCGCGCGCCGCGTCGAGAACGATGATGCGCGCTCTTCCAGGCGTCGCGGCAAGAGCATGGGCAAAATCGGCAATGCGGATCGCTTCGATCGGCACGTCGGCGTCGCGATTGATCTGAGCGTCGACCGGAACGAAGTAATTGTCGCCGTTGTACTGAACCGCGCGGCCGGAAAGATAGACGAAGGCCTGCATATCGGGGCCGGCCGCCTCAGCCTTTTGCAAAAAGTCGCGGAACGCCGTCCGCAAGGATTGGCCGTCAAGGTCGCGCGCCCCAACCACGTCGAAGCCGGCCGCCTGCAAAGTTTGAGCAACGAGACCGGCGTCGTTGGCGGGGGTCGCGAGCGCCGCGTCGCGATAGGTCGCATTGCCGATGACGAGAGCGATACGGGGGTTTGGCGCAGGTTGTTGGGCTTCGGCGGCCAGCGCGATAAAACCCGAGACCATGATCAAAATTGCAGCGAAACCTGCCTTCAGGCGTAGCGACATCGAGCCCCTCATCGTCGAAGAACCATTGGCTCTCCAATTGGTTCCGCCTCTTGAAACTCGCTAGTGCGACATCGTGTCCGAACCGTGTCCGCCGCGGTGCCACAGAGGCCGCCTAGCTCACCGTCTCGGCGCTGTAGCGGGCGATGAGGCCGTTGCGGATCACCGCGCGATAGACGGCGAAAAAGAACATGCAGGCGAGCACAAGGTAGACAATGGCAAGCGCGCCTCCGATCGCCAACCGATCCCAGGGCGCGCCTTGGCCGGCGACGACCGATCGCATGCCCTCAAACACGTAGGCCGGCGGCAGAATCAGCGCGATCGCCTGCATCCATTCCGGCAAGACGCTCACCGGGTAGAACACGCCCGCGAATGGCGAGATCAGCATCGGGATCGGCCAGATGAGCCATTCGGAGGCGGGCCCGAGCCGCAGCACCAAGGCCGAGGCGGCGATGCCGAGCGCAATGCCGGTGATGAACAGCACCATGAGAAAAGGCGCGATCGGCAACCCATAGGAGAGAAAAGACAAGCCGAACGCGATCTGCGCCAGCACGAGCATCGCGACAAGGCTCAACCCGCTCGTGGTAATCGCGACGATCAGGAGCCCAACCAGATATTCGGATGTGCGCAAGGGAGAGGCGAAGAAATTGAGAAAATTTCGCGTCCACACATCCTCGAACAGCGTCATCGTCAGTTGCTGCATGACGCGTGTCAGAAAATCCCATAGCAGCACCGCGCCGAGCAGCGCCGGCACGAAATTGAAATCCGCATGCGAGACCGAATTGAGGTAGCGGGTCAGGAAGCCCCAGACCAGAATATCGATCGCTACAAAGATAAAAATCGGAAAGATGCGCTGCGGGCTGCCCCGATAGAGATAGAACATCCGCAACACGATGGCGCCAATGCGCGAAGCGTTCATCGGCTGCTCCCGTGCAGCGCCTCTTGCGCGACATTGACGAACAGATCGTCGAGAGTCGCCGCGCCGTGTTCCTTGGGCAGCGTCTTCGGATCGCCCTCGAGCACGATCCGCCCGTGCGACAGGAACAGCACCCGATCGCAGACCGCCTGGACCTCGTACATATTGTGGCTCGTCCACAACACGCCGCAGATTCCATTGTCGACGAACTTGGCGATACCGGCGCGAATGTCGCGTGCGTTCGAGGGATCGATCGAGGCGGTGGGCTCATCCAGCAGAAGCAGTCGCGGCTGGTTGAGCATCGCCTTGGCGAGGCTTAGACGCGTCTGCTCGCCGGAGGACAGAACCCCTGCCTTGCTCCGTCGGTAACGCACGAGATCATAGACCTTGAGCAGCTTTTCGATTCGAGCTGACAGATCCTTGACCGCGTAGAGCATGCCAAACACGCGCAAATTCTGCTCGACCGTGAGATTGCCGGGCAGCGGCGCATAGACGGCGGCGAAGTTTGTGCAAGATAAAGCTTTGGTCCGGTCGGCGGCGAGGTCGACTCCCTCGATCTCGATCCGGCCGGCGCTCGGCTCCAGAACGCCCAAGATCATATTGATCGTCGTGGTCTTGCCGGCGCCATTTGGGCCGAGCAAGCCAACAATTTCGCCCGGCGCGACGTAAAAGCTGACGCCGTCCACGGCCCGCACGTCGCCGAACGACTTTTCCAGGCGCTCGACCTTTAGGACGCAGGGAACAGGCGGAATCATCCGGCCGTCGTATCAGGCGGCGCGGAGGGCGCGTCAAGCCGCGTAAGCCTCAGGGCTGCCCGCTTCCTCCTGCGGAGCCGTAGACCTGGCCGGTCGCAAATCTCGCATCCGACATCGCCAATTGCACGTAGATTGATCCGAGCTCAGCAGGTTGGCCCGGCCGGCCGAGGGGAGTCTGACCGCCGAACTTCTCCAACTTTCCTGAGTTGCGCCGCCGCTGACTTGAAGTGGCGTCCAGATCGGCCCCGGGGCGACCGCATTCACGCGAATGCCCTTCGACGCAAGCTGCTTCGCCAGCGACTTGACGTAGTTCATGGTCGCCGCCTTCGTCTGAGCATAGTCATAAAGACCACGTTAACCGGCCACAGGGCCCTCAAGGAGATCGAGCGTGAACAGTTCCTGCGGCTTGCCGACGCCGCGCAACGCGAAGCGTCCGACGGAAGCGAATGTGCGCGGTTGCTCGGCGCAGGATTCGGCGAACGCCGAGGAGAGGAGGATCGGCTGATCCACCGACCGGCACATCGCCGCGATCCGGCTCACCTCATTGACCGCAGGCCCAACGACAGTGAAATCGAGGCGCTCTTTGCTGCCGATGTTGCCGTAGAAGACCTCGCCGAGATGCAGCCCGAGATACATTTCAGTCGAAGGCAGGCCCTTCTCGAAGCGGCGCGCATTGAGCGCCTTCACAGCCTCCTGCGCCGCCCTCGCAGCATCGAGCGCGGCAGC
>DATCEJ010000099.1:0-6194 GCA_036510135.1 Roseiarcus sp.
CTGCGATCGAGGAGGCCGAGGGGCTGTTGCACGCGGCGAGCGCGCTAGGCGCGCCGGCGCGCTTCCAGCTCGAGGCGGCGGTTCAGTCGGCCCACGCCGCTCGCCGGCTTACCGGAACCACGGACTGGGAGGCGATCGCCGTTCTCTATGACGCGCTCTTCGCGCTGACGGCCTCTCCCGTCGTGGCCGTCAATCGCGCAGCGGCGGTCGCCCGCGCGCATGGGCCGGCGGCGGGATTGGAATTGCTGGACGAGGTGGGGGTAAAGGGCGGGCTCGTCGGATTTGAGCCCTATTGGGTCGCGCGCGCCGACCTTTGCGCGAAACTGGGCAAGGTCGACGCGGCGCGCAGCGCCTATGGCCTGGCGATCGGCCTCCAGACTGATCCGGCGGCGCGCGCCTTTCTCATCGAGCGGCTGGCGGCGCTGGCGTGACGCGCGACCTAGGCCGTGCGGGCGCCGCTCTCCTGCAGAACCCAAGTTGCGGCAATTTCAGCCAAGTCCCGAAACGTTAGCTCTGACAGTTCCAGCTGCTTCTCCGCCGCGATGCGTGCGAGGTCGGTCCTGAATCGCAGGAACTCTGTTGCGATCGCCTTGCCGCCCGGCACTTTGGGATCTTTGCCAAAGTCGCGCAGCCAATTCGCGAGCTCCTGAATCAAACGGCCCGGCTGTTGTTTATGAGAATGGATGTCCTGACCGGCAATATCTGAAATGTAGGACTGATAACGATAAAGGTCTCGATCGAAGATCAACGTCCGCTTTGACCGATGCGCTGCGCCGCCGAACCGCTTGGCGCCAAGATAAAGGCCAAGCTCGAAAGGCATATTAAAGCGCGGCAACTTCGACCTCGAGTCGGGCTCGGTCTTTGATATATCGTGGACGCTATAGGGGCACTCGAGAATGATTTTGCAGATTTTATCGAATCTTATCTCTCCGCCGTCATCAGTCTCCAGGGCGCAGCGAGGTTTGAATCCGGAACGAACGACCGTGAACACGATCGCTTGGAAATTGACCTGATAATCCGACGAAAACGGGCAGTTGATGAAGACGTCCCGAGGGTCATCCCGATCGCGTCGCTCGCGCATTGGCGATGGCACGTCGAAGCTCCCCTGTAGTGAAATGCGTCGCCTTGCCCTTCGGCTTCAGAATTTGCACGCCATCGAAAGTCGTTCCGAGCACCTTCGAGCCCTTACGGCTCGCTGCTTTCGAGGTCTTGCTGGTCCCAACTTTTGAAGCCTTTTTGGCCGAGCGGGTCACCTTCAAGGCCGGGGATTTGGACGACTTGGTCATAGAGAAACTATGGGCGAAGCTTCGGGCGAAGACAAGGATATTGTCGCTTCACGCCACAAGCCGCCAGAGGCCCGGATAGGATCGAACGAAACCGTTGGGCGCGATCTCGAGCAAGGCCCGATAAGGAACCGTCGGCGCCTCGTACCAGTAGGACGTTTCACTGCGCCGCTCGTACCTTTGTGGCAACTCTGTCAGCGACGCGCGGTCCAGATCGAGCCACGCGACCGGAACCTCAGCGCTTTGACCGAGCTTCAGCGCGATACGCGAAAGCTGCAGCACGTTGGTCGCCGGCGTGAAGCCAAAGTCCAGGTCCACCAGATGGTCGAGGCCTTTGACGGCGGCGCCGTTCAGTCTCCAACCTCGATCGTCGCGCCGGATCTCGTTGTCGATCGCCTTGTCGCCCAGCAAACCCCTGATGAGTCCCCGCCTGGTCTCCCAGCGCGCGTCGACCTCCACTTGATAGGCCACCGCAGCAGGTCCGTACTCATGATCGAATGCGGCCGCGCCTTGAAGCAGCCAGCCGCCGCCGTTCGGCCTCAGCAAGGCGGCGGCGCGGCCGGGAACATCGAGCCGCATCCATGCCGCGAATTCGCTCAACCTCGCTTGTCCATCACCGGATAGGGCGCGCCCTCGAAATGCTCGGCATGATAGCCCTTCACGCCAACCTGCTTGGCGAGAAGACTCCGGATGTCGCCGGTCGCGCGCATTCGTTCGACGATCGCGGCGAAGTCCCACTTGGGCCGCCACCCAAGGTCCTCGCGCGCCAGCGCGTTGTCGTAGACGCGGTCGATGCTCGGGAACATGCGCCAGCCGCGCCTCGCGTATTCCTCTTTCCATCCCGGCGCGCGCAGGCTTAACGTCGCCGGCGCGTCCGCGCGCAGGCCGGCGCAATCATCAGGTCGGAACGGCGTCGTCGCGCTGATGATGTATTTCCCGAAGCCGATAGCCGGCGCCCGCTCGATCGCGAGGCAATGCGCATCGACGACGTCCTCGATCGCGACGCGGCGGAACAGATATTCGTTCGCCTTCGCGTTGTCGCCGGGATAGGCGTTGCGCGCCGCCGGATCGTCGTCGTCTTCCGGAAAAAATCGCGAAGTCCTCAGCACGATCACCGCCAGCCCCTCGTTGCGGTGAAACAATTGGCAGAGATCCTCGGCCGCTGTCTTGGTCACGCCATAGATGTTCTTCGGGACCGGCGCGACACGCTCATTGATCCACGCTGCCGGCTGACCCTCAGGCGGCTTCAGCGCATCGCCGAATGTGCTGGTCGTCGAAGTCATGACGAAGGCGCGAACGCCGGCACGCGCCGCCTCCTCGAGCAGGATCAGCGTGCCGCGAACGTTGGTCTCGACGAAAGCCTCGCGCGCATGGGTCGCGACATGGGGCTTATGCAGCGTGGCGGTATGCAGCACCGCGTCAACGCCCTTCATGTTGCGCGCCACCAGATCGCGGTCGGCGACCGAGCCGATCGCGTCGGTGAATAGGCCAGGAATGATGTCGAGGCCGAAAGCGGCGTGGCCCGAGGCGCGCAACATGCGCATGAGCGCTTCGCCCAGATGCCCCGAACTGCCGGTGACGAGTACGGTCATTTTTGCGTCAGCCCTGATCTGAATTCCTTTCGCGCCTTTTAGGTCGAGGAATGGGGCGCATCAAACGTGGCCGTCGCGATTTGCGACGCGTCGCCAGGATCGGCGCCCTCGACAGGCCCGTGCGCACTGAGCTCGGCGGGAAAGGTTCGCGTAGCCGAGTGCAGCGTTATAGGCTCGGCCCTCGACTTGTCTCTACCCTGGTCCTTCGCATGGAGCCGTTGATGCATCGAAGCTTCTTTTTCGCGGCCGCGGCCATGATCGCGCTTCCCCCCGCCGAGGCCGCGGCCGAAGTGCCGCTCACCGGGTTTTTCATCGCCCGCGAAGCCTGCCCGGCGCTGCAATCGATCCGCAACGCCACGAACCCAGGCGAGGTCAAAACCCAACCCGGCAAGTCTTACCCGATGATCGCGAAGAACAAACCGAATGCCTCGCACTATTTCATCGAGGTCGAGGGCGCCGACCCGGCGCGCCGTTGGGTGGCGGTCGATTGCGGCGAGCATGTCGTCTCCGCCGACGGGTCAAGCCAGCGGCAGGAGCTCGGGCCCGACGAAGACGGGGACAACGAGACGCCGCGCGCCGCCTACGTCCTTGCGGTCAGCTGGCAGCCGGCCTTCTGCGAAGCGAAGCCTGATAAAGCGGAATGCGCAACCCAAACACCGGACCGCTTTGACGCCACGCATTTCACTCTGCATGGCCTTTGGCCACAGCCAAGGCGCAACGCCTATTGCGACGTGCCGCCGGAAATGAGCCTGGCGGACAAGGATGGCGATTGGGACCAGCTCCCGGAGCCGAAACTGAGCGACGCAACGCAACAGAAGCTGGCTCAGGTGATGCCAGGCGTCCAGTCGAACCTGGAAAGGCACGAGTGGATCAAGCACGGGACCTGTTTCCATGCCGACTCGGCAGACGAATATTTCTCCCGGGCGATCGCGCTCGTGGACCAGCTCAACGCGTCGAAGGCGCAAGGCTTATTTGCCTCCAACGTCGGCGGCGAGATCAGCGGAAAAGCCATTCGCGACGCGTTCGACGAGAGTTTCGGCGAGGGAGCCGGCGATCGGGTTCGCGTCTCCTGCAAGCGGATCCGCGGACGGAACTTGATCGTGGAGCTGACGATCGGTCTTGCAGGCGAAATCGGCGACGAGCCTTCGCTCGCCGATCTGATCGCAGGGTCGGCGCCAACCGACCCCGGCTGCCCGGGCGGCGCGGTCGACAGCGTAGGAACGCGCTGACTAAGGAAGCGGGTTGCCGCGTTACCCTATGGCGCTGCGATGAAGCAGCCGCCTTCAGGCACGCGGCGATAAGGACCTCGGCTATAGGAAGCGACCTGCCAACGGTATTGGGCGGCGTTCACTTCGCGATCTCAGGGAGCTCGTCTTTGTAAAGATCAAAGAGATCGTTCACTCGGTCTCGCTCCAAGGAATACTCGCATTCGACGAGGATCGTAGCCTCTCCGCTGCCGCCCAACATACTTCCTGACCGTTCAAGGCATTCCGAATCCCGGTACGCGATCCACGCGCGCTCTGACGCAACCAAGCGCCTCAAAACCTCGTTGTTCCTGCTATCGCCGTCGGAGGAGCCGGTGGGCCTCTTCAGTCCAGTGACGATCCGGGCATAGATCTTGGTCAAGACGGCGTCGACGGCCCGCCTCGCGTCGTCCGCGCACAGTCTCTCAGGAATATTTCCGGGGTTCTCCGCCGTGCAGCGCTTAAGCTTGGACTCGACAGGCGCCAACGCCGGGCTGGATCGACCCGCCCTCTCCTCGGCATGGCATATAAGCGGCGCGATACCAACATATGCCGCCAGAATCATGCGCCGCATCGACTTGCTGCCCCAGACTGTCGAAGAAAAAGTCGACCCCGCATGTCGGCTCGGCCCCGCGCCGCGCGTTCGCCGATTAGTCCGCCAGCGCCCTCAGAAAATTGAGGTCGACCAGCCCCGAATGCTGCTTGGCGATCTTGCCCTTTTCGAACGCGATCAAGGTCGGAATGCCGCGAATGCCGAAGCGCGCCGCAATCGCCGGCTCCTCGTCGACATTGACCTTGGCGAAGCGAGCGCGCGGTTCGAGCTCCTTCGCCGCCCTATCGAAGATCGGCGCCATCGTGCGGCACGGCCCACACCAGGGCGCCCAGAAGTCGACGATCAGCGGCATGTCGTTGCGCTCGACATGCTTGTCGAAGGTGTTCGCGGTCAGCGTGATCGGCTCGCCGGTAAACAGCCTCGCCTTGCAAGCGCCGCACGTGGCCTCGGAGGCGGGATGATCGGAGGCGACGCGGTTGACGGCGGAGCAATGGGGACAAACGACGTGGGAGGATTCGCTCATGGAATGCGCCCTCTCGACGGCGCTCGCTGATATTTGGCCCCAATCCGCTCTGTTTCAAGCGAGCAAGGACCATGGTCCACCTGTCGGATCACGAATTCGTGATCGAATCCTCAAGTAACCGCCGTCCCCGCGAGGCGTATTGGCTGCAGGAGCGCCAAGCTCCAACGGTCTGGCTGCGGCGCCCCCTGGCCGGCCCGGTCTCATTGCCTGTTGGAGATTTTCGGATGAACGCTCGATCAGCCATCACCGCCGCCACCCTCGCCTGTTCACTCGCCGCTGCGCTCGCCACCTCCGCCAACGCGGGTCCCGCCGCGGCTCAGCCAGGGGCCGACAAGTGCTACGGCGTCGCCATGGCCGGCAAGAACGATTGCGCCGCCGGCGCCGGCACGAGTTGCGCCGGAACATCGACCATCGATTACGATCCCGGACACTGGAAATATGTCGCCAAGGGTTCTTGCGAAGGCATGACAACCCCGAAAGGCCACGGCTCGCTGACCGCGATGTAAAGTTGAGCTTCCCTTCTCCCTTGGGGAGAAGGTGGCGCGCGTAGCGCGACGGATGAGGGTTTTCTCCAAAGTTACGAGCGCTCCGCGCGAACCCTCACCCCTAACCCCTCTCCCCTAGGAGAGGGGAATACAGCGCCTCCTTCGGCTTATAGACCTGCCCTTACCCTTCCGGAAAATCCTCGATCCTGAATTCCGCTTCCGCGCGTTCGCCCCGCTCCGCGAGCGCGCTTTCCCGCTGGCGCAGTTCGACCCGCCGGATCTTGCCCGACACGGTCTTCGGCAGCTCAAAAAATTCGATCCGCCGCACCAGCTTGTAGGCCGAGAGGCGGCCGCGCATGTGCTTGAAAATCGCCGCCGCCGTCTCGCGATCCGCGGCGCAGCCTTGGGCCAGCGCGACGTAGCCCTTGGCGATCGTGTGGCGCATGGGATCGGGCGCCGGCACGACGGCGGCCTCGGCGATCGAGGGATGTTCGATCAGCACGCTTTCGAGTTC
>DATCEJ010000100.1:0-4859 GCA_036510135.1 Roseiarcus sp.
TGAGATTCTCGCAGACTATCACCTCCGCGTCGGCCAGATCACGGCGGACAATCACCTCCCCGTAGGTTGCGCGCTGATCGAACAGCGTCTCGACGAAACTGAGGTTGGAGAGGGGACCGCAATCACGCTGATTAACGCCGCGAGCCCATCCGACTTTAGGGAGACGAACGACCCTGACGACCTGGCCAAACAGCTTGGCCTCGAACCCTGGGCGACGGCAAGCGTGTCCTGGGATCTGTTCGACGCGGTGCTGACGTCCGGCGACTTGATCCTCCTCATCTCGTGGAAGCACGATGCGGCCGCCCGCAGCTATGTGAGCGCGCTCGCCGCAAGGGCCGCGGAAAGAGTCCGACAGGTCCGCGTCGTCCGCGACTACGGCAAGTACGACCGCCGAGAGGCGCCGCAATATTACGCTGACGCTGAGGGCGCGACGACGGTCCACGCATGACCTGGCGCCTCTTGCGCAGAGACGACAGTCAGGTCGGCTTGTCAGCGAGGGTCAGCGGCGGCCCGAGAAATTCCACCCGCCGCTTGGCGCCGAAACGGTTGAGCGCGGTCTTGTCCGGCGCGTCGTTTCGCATCACCCCGGCAAGCTCGGTGAAGAAGGCGGCGGCATCGAGCGCCGGGAATATGAGGATGTACTGGCGCGCCCGGCTTGTCGGTGACGTTCACGAAACCGTGCTCGGCGCCGCCGGGAATGCTGACCACATCGCCAGCCTCCGCATAGAAGCGACGACCGTCCATTCCGTAGAGGTATCGGCCTTCGAGGACACGAAAAATCTCCGCCTCGGGATGCTTGTGTCGCGGCGGCCCTTTCCCCGGCGCGTTGATGGTTTCGATGATGGAGAACGCGCCGCCGCTGGCCGCCGGCGCCATGCGAATCATGAGATCAAGTCCGCTTGCCGGGATCGTGATTGGCGCATCGGCGCCTTTGGAGTGAACAAAGAATATGCTCATTTCCGCCTTCGTAGTCGCGCTGTCGGTAAGTCCTCGTAGCAGCGAGTCGGTTCGCGGACAACGCGCGCCCACTTCACTCTCTATGCTGGCGATCTTGGCGCGGCAGGATGCGAACGCCCCGGAGAAAAACTCGTGAAAATTGCGATCATCGATGATTGGCAAGGCGTGGCGCGAAGCAGCGCCGACTGGTCGAGGCTTGCCGCTCGCGCCGAGCTTGTGTTTTTTGCTGACGCTTTCGGCTCCGAGGACAAGGCGGCTCAGGCGCTTGCGGATTTCGACATGATCCTGACAATGCGCGAGCGGACGGCCTTTCCTGAAAGCCTCATCCGCCGTCTCCCCAAGCTGCGCATGATCGGTATCACGGGGCCTTCAAACCCCACGGTCGACGTCGAGGCCTGCACGCGTCAGGGCGTGACGGTCTGCAACACGCCGCGCAGCAACGCCCTCTACGCGACCTCTGAACTCGCGCTTGGCCTGATGATCGCCGCCGCCCGTGCGATTCCCGCCGCCGACAAGACTATGCGCGCGGGCGGCTTCCAATTTGGCGTGCCCGTCGGCATGGGCCTCGCCGGCAAGACGCTCGGCATCGTCGGACTTGGGCGCCTCGGAACGCGTCTCGCCCGCTCTGCGCTGGCGCTCGATATGAAGGTTATTGCCTGGAGTCCGAACCTGACCGCGGTCAAGGCCGAGGAGGCGGGCGCCGTCCTCGTCGGCAAATCGGATCTCATGAGCGACGCCGACGTCATCTCCGTGCACATGGTCCTGTCGTCACGCACGCGTGGCCTTGTCGGCGCCGAGGATATTGCCCGCATGAAACAGGGCGCGATCCTGATCAATACGTCGCGAGGCCCGCTCATCGACGAAGCCGCTCTGATCGCCGCCGTTCAGGCTGGCAAGATCATCGCGGCGCTCGACGTCTACGACAGAGAACCGCTGCCGAAAGACCATCCATTTCGGGCGTCGGACCACACCGTGCTCACGCCCCATCTCGGCTATGGGGTGGAGGAGACGTGGCGCCAGTTTTACCCGCAGAGCGTAGAGAACGCCGAGGCATTCTTAGACGGCAAGCCGATTCGCGTCGTGAACGCGCGAAAGCCGTAGGACGGTCAAATCGAAGCCGCCGCGCCAGCTCGGCCCACCTACCTAGCCGGCCTGCTCCAAGGGCCAGACTTCCACGGCGCCATGGGCGACCGCGCATGGTGTTTGCGAAACGATTGTGATCGCCTCGGCGAGATCGGCGGCTTCAATCAATGCGAAGCCGGCGACCGGCAAGGCGGATGACATGAAGGCGGAATTCTCCGTCCGGACTCCGGCAGTCGAGGCGTTGCGGACCTGCACAGGCGCGCCCGCGACGCCCATCAGGGCGCCGCGCTGTTTCAGTTCGGCGTCGTGAGCGTGAGCTGCATCGCGGACGTCTTTGGGTGTGCGCTCGTATCCGGCGCGGTCGCCATATCCATCGTCACGAATTTCGGCATCTCGAGTTTCCTTGATCGAAACAACGCTCATTGGCTTCGCGACCAACAACGCCCGAGCGCGCGATTCCGGCAAGGCCTCATTTGCCAATGTCATTCAGGAGGTTCTTGGAATAGGGTGTGGCGTTGGCTCCAATCTGGAGGAACGCGATGACAACTCGATTTCAGACGGCTCTTGCTTTGCTGGCGGGTTTTACGATCGGCGCCGCCGCCGTTCAGGGTCTCCACGCCGCGGGCAGCGCGCCTACCTATGTCGTGACCGAGATCGGCATCAGCGATTTGGATGCCTATCAGAAGGAGTATGTTCCCCTTGCCCAAGCCTCGATCAAGACGTCGGGCGGCCGTCTCGTAGCCGCCGGGCAAAATATCGTTGTCTATGACGGGCCGCCGCCAGGGACGCGCGTCGCCATCAATGCGTTCGACAGCCTCGACGCGGTGCAGGCATGGCGCAACTCAGATTCGTTCAAGGAGGCGCGGAAGGTCGGCGACAAGTATGCGAAGTTCCGCTCTTTCGCCATCGAGGGACTTCCTCAATAAACTCCCGCGACGCCCGAACTCGCAGGGTCACTTAAGAGTCGAAGAACGCGGCATAGCAACGCCGCTCCCGGCGCAAGCGCCCACTGGTCGTATTCCTAGATAAATATTTACGCGAAAGACATGATCTTACCTCGCCCCCCGGATCGCACTGCACCTCCTGCAAAGTCCCGGGCGTATTCCCAGCCCGGGCCGCCGGTCCGACACCAACTTAAATCGGCCCCGAGGATAACACGTTCCGCCGATCCCTCGCGCGTTTCCCTTGCGGAGGATGGGAAAGAGATCGCGGCAGCCTCGAGCAAGGTTCAGGACCGACCCTCGCCAGACGCCGTTTCCGTCCGCCCGGGGGGCTCTCATGCCGCGCTCATCGTCCTGCCCCGTGCTCGTGCGCGCCTTGTTCGCAGCCGCGCTCGCGGCTTTCGCCGGCCCGCTCGCAGGCTGCCATGACTTTGGCGACGTCACCGGCTCCATCCCTGGGTCCGCAACCCAGCCGACGGACGATACGAAGCTCAGGGCTTACGCGGAAGAATTGGGTAAGCGTTACGACCGCAACCCGGGCGATAAGACCGCTTCGATCGAATATGCGCGGGCCCTGCGGGCGCTCACCCGATACGCCGAGGCGGTCGCCGTCATCCAGACCGCGGCCATCAAGACGCCTAAGGATTTCGACGTGCTGGGCGAATATGGCAAGGCGCTCGCGGACGCAGGCCAGTTGCCGCAAGCCAAGGACGTGCTCTCACACGCCTATACGCCCGACGATCCGCGATGGGACGTCATGTCGGTGCAGGGGACGGTCGCCGACCGGCTCGGCGACCACGCCGGGGCTATGCAGTTTTACCACGAAGCGCTCAAGATCGCGCCGGGGGAACCCAGCGTGCTCACTAACATGGGGCTCTCCTTGGCGCTGGCCAAGCAATTGCCGGAGGCCGAGGATGTCCTGAGACAAGCCGTCTCCAGTCCCAAAGCCGACGCGCGCATGCGAGGCGATCTTGCTTTGGTGCTGGCGCTCGAAGGCAAATTCGGCGACGCCCAGACCATCGGCCGGACCGACCTTTCGCCCGACGCCGCGCGCGCCAATGTCGAGGCGATCCGCCAGATGATCGCGCGGAACGATACCTTGCGCGACCTGCGCAAGCCCGCGAAGGGCGCGAAGCCGAAGGCAGCCAAGACGGAAGACGCCGGCTGAACCGCTGGCGTGGCCGGACGATTCAATCTAGGCTAAAGCGCTCGCCGGGACGAAGATTGAGAAGGAGACCAACCATGTCGGACATGACCCTCTGGGGCTTTGATGGCTCCACATACGTCCGCACGGTCAAGATGGTGCTTGCCGAAAAGGGCGCGACTGGGTTCAAACAAGTGCCGCTGAACGTGCTTCAGGGCGAGCCGAAAACGCCGGAGCATCGAGAGCGCCATCCCTTCGGCAAGGTCCCGGTCCTCGACCACGACGGCATGCGCATTCTGGAAACCACTGCAATTGCGCGCTACCTCAACGACGTCCTGCCGGGCAAGTCGCTGATCCCGTCGACGCCGAAGGATCGCGCACGGATGGATATGGTCATCGGCCTCGTCGATTCTTACGGCTATGGCTCCCTGGTCGGCGGCGTCGCCGCCTATCATCTGTTTCCCGATTTCGTCGGCGGAAAGAACGAGGCGATGCGCAAGGGCGGCCTCGAGAACGGCCGCAAGATGATCGAACTTGCGATGAAGACGAAGGGCTCCTCGCCCTTCATTGCCGGCGACTTGAGTCTCGCCGACCTTTATCTCGCGCCGATCGCCTTTTACGTCTCGCTCACGCCGGACAAGGACGCGCTTTTCGATGTCCCCGGCTTTGCGGACTGGTGGACAAAGATCCAAGCCTTGCCAAGCTTCAAGAACACCCAGCCCGGCTGACGAGAC
>DATCEJ010000101.1:0-3339 GCA_036510135.1 Roseiarcus sp.
TCGAAGGCGCAACGGGCTTGATGACACTCGTCCTGCCCGAATCCTACGCACCGGATTCTCGATTTCGAGAAGTCGGCCGGCTTGCCCGACGAGAAGCAAAAGAGCTGGTAGTCGGATACACTTTCGACCTTCGAACGAACGAGCTTAGTGCAGATCGAGTGCCGAATCCGCGCGCAGGAACTGAGTGTTGATTTCCACTGAGAACTGACCCAGGCAGCCCGGGTTTTTCCACCGAGAACTGACCCATGTTCGAACCTTACCTCCTTGGCGTGGCCGGGAGGCGACGGAGTGATCGACATGGAGTTATTGAGCGTCATCCGGCGCTGGCATTATCGAGACCATTTCTCGATCCGAGAGATATCGCGGCGCACAGGTCTGTCGCGCAATACGGTGCGCAGGTACCTGCGCTCTGACAGCGAAGAGCCGAAGTTCAACCTTCCGGATCGCGCCAGCAAGCTTGATCCCTACGCCGACAAGCTGTCGCAGATGTTGCGCCAGGAGGCGGGGAAGTCGCGTAAGCAGAAGCGCACGATTCTGCAGTTGCACGCCGATCTGGCGGCGCTCGGTTACGACGGCTCCTACAATCGCGTGGCGGCATTCGCCCGTGAATGGAAGGCCGCCCGGCAGTTGGAGCAGAAGACGACAGGCCGCGGCGTCTTCGTGCCTCTGGCGTTCATGGCTGGCGAGGCGTTCCAGTTCGATTGGTCGGAAGACTGGGCGGTCATCGCGGGTGAGCGAACCAAGCTGCAGGTCGCCCACTTCAAGCTCAGCTACAGTCGCGCCTTCTTCCTCCGAGCCTATCCGCAGCAAACCCATGAGATGCTGTTCGACGCGCATAATCACGCCTTCCGCGTGCTGGGCGGCGTTCCGCGACGGGGCATCTACGACAATATGCGAACTGCCGTCGACAGGATCGGTCGCGGCAAGGAGCGGAAGGTCAACGCTCGCTTCTCCGCCATGGTCAGCCACTTTCTGTTCGAGGCCGAGTTCTGCAATCCGGCGTCGGGCTGGGAGAAAGGGCAGATCGAGAAGAACGTCCAGGACGCTCGCCATCGGCTTTGGCAGCCGACACCCAGCTTTCCCTCCCTGGCGGCGCTGAACGACTGGCTGGAGACGCGCTGCCGTGAACTGTGGACGCAAACGGCGCACGTTTCGCAATCAGGTTCGGTAGCCGACGTCTGGGCCGAAGAGATGCGGCAGTTGATGCCCCTACCCAGGCCGTTTGACGGCTTTGTCGAGTACCCCAAGCGCGTGTCGCCGACATGCCTGATCCATCTAGACCGCAATCGCTACAGCGTGCCGGCGTCCTTCGCCAATCGACCTGTCAGCGTGCGCGTCTATCCCGAGCGCGTTGTCGTCGCCGCCGAAGGGCAGATCGTCTGCGAGCACGTCCGGGCCTTCGCCCGCTCCCACGAGCGCAAGAGCACGACGACCGTCTTCGACTGGCGGCATTATCTCGCGGTCCTTCAACGCAAGCCGGGAGCCCTGCGCAACGGCGCGCCGTTCGCCGAACTCCCGCCGGCCTTCCGGACCCTCCAACAGCGCATGCTCAAGACACCGGGCGGCGATCGCGAGATGGTCGAGATCCTGGCTCTTGTTCTCCAGCACGACGAGCAGGCCGTGCTCACCGCCGTTGAACTGGCGCTGGAAGCTGGCGCGCCGACCAAGACGCATATTCTGAACCTGCTGCACCGCCTGGTCGACGGAAAGCCCATGGACACGCCTCCGATAAATGCGCCGCAGGCATTGACCTTGACCACCGAACCGCAAGCCAACGTCGATCGCTACGACGCCCTGCGCAAAGCCCCCGAGGCGCGCCATGCGTCATAATCCGGCCGCCGGCGCCGTTGTCATCATGCTGCGGGCTCTCAAAATGCACGGCATGGCTCAAGCCGTCGGCGAGCTGGCCGAGCAAGGGTCTCCGGCCTTCGAGGCCGCCGTGCCGATCCTGTCGCAGCTCCTGAAGGCCGAGACGGCCGACAGGGAGGTGCGGTCCACGGCCTACCAGCTCAAGGCCGCCCGCTTTCCCGCCTATCGTGACCTCGCCGGCTTCGACTTCGCCAGCAGCGAGGTCAACGAGGCGCTCGTGCGCCAGCTTCACCGCTGCGAGTTCCTGGAGGACGCCCACAACGTCGTCCTCGTCGGCGGCCCCGGAACGGGCAAGACGCACCTCGCCACGGCAGTTGGCGTTCAGGCCATCGAACATCACCGCAAGCGCGTCCGGTTCTTCGCCACCGTCGAACTCGTCAACGCGCTCGAACAGGAAAAGCTTCAAGGCAAGTCCGGGCAGATCGCCGCGCGGCTCGCCCACTCCGATCTCGTCATTCTCGACGAGCTTGGCTACTTGCCGTTCAGCGCCTCCGGCGGAGCCTTGCTCTTCCACCTGCTGAGCAAGCTATACGAGCACACCAGTGTCATCATCACGACCAACCTGAGCTTCGGCGAATGGGCCACCGTCTTCGGCGACCCCAAGATGACGACGGCGCTGCTCGACCGTCTCACCCACCGCTGCCACATCCTCGAAACCGGGAACGACAGCTTCCGATTCAAAAACAGCTCGGCGAAGACCGCCAAACCTACCAAGGAGAAAGCCCGAACTTGACGAAACCCTGACCCCTAAACCATCATCAAACCGGGTCAGTTCTCAATGGAAATCCTGGGTCAGTTCTCGGCGGAAATCGACACGGCTTGGTCAAGATTGCATTCGCGCCCTTCAAAAAGCGGGATGAGAAAAGGCTTGGCGCGGTTCTGAATCCCGCTCATCCATGTCGAATTGCATTCCGCACAAACGATTTCCGGCGCGGAGTCTAACGCATCCCCGGCGCGAATCTTGACGCTAGGGGCGTCTGGCTCTCCGGGTTTCGGGACGAAAACGCGCGCCTGCGTGTGCTTATTTGACTGACGATCGACATATTGTTTGGTCCACTGCCCCCAGATATGTTCGGCGGTCAAATTTCCCGCACGCTGACAGAAGATGCACTTTTTCTCAGGGGCGCTCATGAGCGATAGGAAGTCCAAGGTTGAAGCTGAGCAGTTAAGCGACGCGGAAATTGCGCGTCGCATGAACACCGGGATACGCCGCGCTTTGAGCACGCCCCCGACGCCGACCAAGAGCCTGATCGGCAAGACGGAGCGTGCGCAGGATCAGCGCGAGAGTCGAGTCCTCAAGGCTCGTCGAGCAAAGCGAAAAGACGACGAAGGCGCTTGATCGTCCGCTTAAGCCGCTCGCGCCTTACGAGGTCCTTGATACATAAGCCGCTTGCCGCGCGCGCCAGTCACCGCCTTTGAAGCGCGCTCCGTGTCTTCAACGCCAAGCGCCGAACGGTTCGAATACCGGAA
>DATCEJ010000102.1:0-24304 GCA_036510135.1 Roseiarcus sp.
CGAAGCCAGACTGCGAACCCTCCAAGCCAACTGACCGCCGCCCGCCCGAATGGCCCCATCGACACAACCACCAAGCCGCCCTTCACGACGCGATCGATCAAACCAACCCGCGACAACCATTAAACTCACAGCCTGTCAGGATGACAATTCCATCCGAACGCAGCGCGCTCTAACTGCGGACGATCCTTCCAGGCGGGAGAGCAGAAAGTGGGTGCAATAATTTGTCAAAACCGAACCTTCGTGCTAGTCTTGCTCCTTCGACCGATCAGCCGCCTTGGCCGACTCCAGGGAGACCAAGGGAACAGGCAAATTACTGATTTTATGAGTTTTATTGGTCTTGAGTACGGGAAAGGATTTTTTTAAAAGTTGCGTAACTCCCAAGCCGGGGTGAGTCGGAAAAGTCACGGTTGGGCGGAAAAGGTGTTGTTTGGTCGATTTTTTGAGACGGCGCGCGACGAATTAGAATCAAGGGCGGGATGGTTCTTCCCGCCGAAGTCGAGGAGTTGATCGCCGCGCTGAGGCGCCAAATCGCGGCGCTTGAGGCTAAAGTGGCGGACCTTCAGCGGCGGTTGGGGCAAGACAGTTCGAACAGTTCCAAGCCGCCTTCGAGCGACGGGTTGGGGAAGAAGTCTCGCAACCCCGGCAGCCTGCGCGGCGCATCGGGCAAGACGAGCGGCGGGCAGACGGGCCACAAGGGCGGCACGTTGCGCCAAGTCGCCGATCCCGATTGGGTGGTTCGACACGAGGCGTGCGCGTGCGGCCATTGCGGTCGGTCCCTCGATCCGAAGTCGGCGACCGGGATCGAGAAACGCCAGGTGTTCGATCTTGCCGAGCGCCCGCTCATGGTCACCGAACATCAGGCCTCGATCCACCGCTGCGCGCATTGCCGGGGCGTGACCAAGGCGGTGTTTCCCGGTGGCGTAGTGTCGCCTGCGCAATATGGCGAGCGCGTCAAGGCGGCGGCGATCTATCTCAATATCCAGCAACTCATCCCGGAGGATCGGACCGCGCAGGCCTTGAGCGATCTGTTCGGCGCGCGGCTGATCTGTCCGGCAAGCATCGTCGCCTGGGTCGGCAAGAAGGCGCAGGACCTGGGCCACGTTTACCAACGCATCGGCGAGCGCGTGGCCGAGGCGAAAGTTCGCCATCTCGACGATCCTTCGGCGATGCTCAGGACGGGTTTCGCATCGCCAGCAAGCTGCAATGGCTGCACACCACGTCGAGCCTGGCCTTCACCTTCTATCGCGCTGACGAAAAACGCGGCGCGATCCCCGAAGATTTGCAGGGAGGCGTCGTCGTGCACGACCACTTCCTGCCCTATCGTCGGCTCGACACCGTCGAGCACGCCTTCTGCAACGCCCATATCCTGCGCGAACTCAAGAGCCTGATCGAGTTCGATCATGAGCCCTGGGCCGAAGCCATGCGCGACATGCTGCTTTCGGCCAACCTCGCGGTGAACAGGGCGCGCGAGGCGGGCGCGCGCGCCCTCGCGCCGCACGAAGCCCAAGCCTTCGTCGAGCGCTATTGGGCCGCCGTCCGGCTCGGCCTGGCCTTTCATCGCGAACTGCCCAAACTGGCGACCAAAGCCGCACGCGGCCGAGTGAAACACCGGCCAGGCCACAACCTGCTCCAAAGGCTGAAAACCTTCCAAACCGAAACCCTGCGCTTCCTCACCGACTTCGATGTGCCCTTCACCAACAACCTGGCCGAACAGGACCCCAGCGATGATGAAGGTCAAAATGAAAATCTCAGGCTCGTTCCGAACCCTCGAAGGCGCTCAAATCTTCGCACGCCTCAGATCCGTCGTCTCAACCGCCAGAAAACACGCCCTCAACATCCGATCAAATCATCGCCCTCCTCGCCGCATAACCGACGGCTTGGGAGTTACAAAGTTGCACAAAAGCGCAGTTAAGCCACTGAAATCATTCAGGCGCGTAAACTTGTGCGCGGGCCGGGCAGGTTCAGTGGAAAATGCCTTCCGCGGCGAAAAAGCGCCCCCTCCGGGGCGCGATGGGAAATGGCCTACCGCGACACCACGGCCTGCGCGCCGACTCTCGCGCGCTCATAGAGGTCGATCACGTCCTGGTTCGTCATGCGGATGCAGCCAGACGAAACCGCTTGTCCGATCGTGTCCGGTTCATTGGAGCCATGGATACGATAGGGTGTACCCGCGAGATACATGGCGCGCGCGCCGCGGGTTAAATCGTGGCGAAGACAGCACGTCCGGTCGAGCAGCCGCGTTCGAGAGCTTGACCCGGCGTCCGACGAGGATTTCAATGACAGACGCTCCAGTCCGGGCTGAAACCGGATTGGGACAAGAATGGAATGGGGCGATGAAGACGGGTCTGACGCTGACTGAAGTGGATGTGCGAATTGCCACTGTTAGGGAGAATCTCACGGAGTTGGTTGAACAGTCCGCCGCCGACTCGAGCGCCGGCCACGACGATTTGAATGCGGCGCGGATCTCCGAACAGGAGAAGGAGCTTGCTGAGCTGACCGAGCTCCGAGAGGCGTTGCTGCGCAAATAATTGCTTGTCTGGCCGAGCGGGAGGCGATCGGTCTCGCTTTGGCCGAGCTGACTTTGCTGAAAGTTAAGCCGAACCCTCAAGCGCCGAAAGCCGCTCGGCCTCAGCGAGATCCTCAACGGTATTGACGTTGAAGAACGGATCGATCGGGTCAGCCGGCCAGGCGACCGTGGCAACGCGATAGCGCGCCGTCCAATCCTGAACCTTGCGCAGCCCGTCGACAACGAGGGCTTCGCGCAACGCGTCGCGCGACGCGACCTTCCACAGCCCGATCACCGGATGAGATCGTCCTTGGGAGGCGGCGACGGCGAGCTCAGCGCCTTGAGCGGCCACGGCTTGGCGCAATCGCCTGACCAGGTCTCGCGGTAGGAAGGGACAGTCTCCCGGAGCGCTGAGAATCCATTCCGCGTCGGGCCGGTAAGCCGCGGCCCAGTCGAGCCCGGCTAGGATTCCAGCTAACGGCCCGGGATATTGCTTCAACCCGTCGGCGAGGACAGTCAGGCCGAACGACGCAAAACGCAGGGGATCGCCGTTGGCGCTGAGTAGCAGGCATTCGCACTGCGGCTCGAGCCGTGCAATGACGCGGGCCAAAATCGTGTGGCCGCCAAGTTCGCGCAACGGCTTGTCGCCGCCGCCCATTCGCCGCGCCAAACCGCCCGCGAGCACGATTCCGGGCACGCCGAAAGCTTCAGTCATCGCAGTCGCCTTTTTGCGCGCAACGCGGGTTCCGCAGAGGCTCTTCTCGAAGAGGCCTATTGTCCGATGCCGCGGTCTCCCACGGAAGGTTCAGCTTGCATGATTCGCCCGGCTGCGAAACATAGGCGACCAAACGAGCAGGCGCGATTGACTGGCGCCGAACGATCCGCACATTTCGCGCCATGACCACCATCAAATTGGATCTGTCGGGACTGAAATGTCCCCTTCCGGCGCTCAAGACGCGCAAAGCTTTAAAATCCTTGGCGCCGGGCGATAGACTGGAAGTGCGCTGCACCGACCCGCTTGCGGTGATCGACATCCCCCATTTGGTCGGAGCGATCGGCGATCGGTTGGAGATCATCGAGCGCGGCGAGCGCGACACCGTGTTCCGCATTGAAAAGTCTGCGCCGAGGATCGCATCAAAGCCGCCGCCTTGTTGATCAGCCCGGGCGCGCCGCGCCGCTGGCGACAAGCTCAATTTTCTGACGCCGTATCGCCGGACTTCACCTGGCGAACACGTATTCGCCAAAATGCGCACGGCTGCTCAAAGATGGCGAACGAAACGTTAATGAGACGTGGGGTAAAATCGGCGCGGCCGCGATCGTTCCATTCCGCGTAATGCGCCCATTACTTCAAGAACGATGAATACGCTTCAACATACACAATCACACTCTTGATCCTAACGGCTTCACGCATCAGAAATGAGCTTACCGGGCTTGCGCCTCGCGTGACAAGTTCTATCGCATCGGCTGGTACCGCTTTCCCGGCCCTAACTTTGCCACGTAATTTGGGTTCTTGCGGGAGTTTGGCGGCCGAATAAGGAACCAATGCCAGCGTTTCACCATGACGCAATCCCGACGGGCGTCTCCGGCGGCGAGCGAATGGCGCCTTTTGCGCCTTCGTCCATGGGCCGCCTTGTCGGCGTCACGCCGCCTCGTGACCGTGAACATGCGTTTGCGAAAGCGAAGCGCCGCTCAGCGCGCGTCAGATCGTTGCGCCTGGCGATTCTGATTGGCGGCCTCGGCACGGTCGCGGCAACGTTGGTGGTCGCCTTTTTCAACCCCTTCGCGACAAAACTGGGCGTGCTGAATTTCAATGCCCTCTCGGTAGAGGGAACCAAGATCGTCATGGACCGGCCGAAGCTTGCTGGATTTCGGAGCGATGGGCAAGCCTATCTTCTAACAGCGGAGCGCGCGCTGCAGGACATCAAGCAGCCAACTATGGTGCAACTCCGAAAGGTCGACGGCGAAATCGGCATGGCCGATGGGGAGCCGACACATTTAACTGCGGACGGCGGCGTTTACGATAACTTGGCCGAGCACATGGAGCTGTCGGGAAACGTGCGGATCAAGAACGGCCGCTTCACCGTGCTATTGCGAAGCGCCAGATTCGATTTCAAGTCCGGGGTTTATGGGAGCGACGAGCCAATCGAAGTCCAGGGGGGCGAGGGCACAACCATATTTGCTGACCGCGGTTCGGCGCTCAACCACGGCCAGGAGATGACTTTCGAAGGTCACGTCCGAACAAACATTGTTCCGCAGTCAAAACAAGAGCCTGCGAATGAACTGAAAAGGACCAATCCATGACGCTGCCGTCTCGCTTCCCTGGATGGCTGACGGCGATAGCAGCGGTTCTGCTTTGCTGGAGCGGCGCCCGTGCGGCTGCCGAAAAGCCACCGGCCCCGAATGACTCGGCCGCGATTTTTCCTGGGACAAGTTCAAAGGAGCCGATCTCGATCGACGCTGATAAGCTGGTTTATTACGACAAGGAACACAAGGCGGTCTATTCCGGCAATGTTGTCGTCATCCAGGGCGATACAAAAATGACTTGCTCGGCCATGAGTGTCTTTCTGGATCACGCGCCAACTCAGGGCGCTCCCCCTTCGTCGAAGGAAGCAGCCCCCCAATCGACCAATGGCCAATCGGGGCCCACTGCGGACGCTGGCGTCAAGCACCTAGACGCCGCGGGACCTGTCACTGTCGTCTCGAAAACCCAGGTCGCTACTGGCGACAGCGGTAGCTACGATAAGGTCGAGGGGAAAGTGCGGCTCGTTGGGCATGTCACACTCAGCGACGGGCAGAACGTCACCAAAGGGGACAAGCTGACCTACGACCTCAAGAGCGGTCAGGCGACCGTTGACACAACCGCCAAGTCGGGGCGAGTGCACGGACAATTCGTTCCGAAATCGGGCGCCGACGCCACAAAGTCGGATGCGGCGAAATCCAAATAGGAGCCCTCCAGTGGCTATCTGGCGCGCGTCGGTTGAAGTGATCGATCGCAAGTGAGCGACGACGCCCTGCGCGAGCGCGTAAACGCGCCCCCTCGCTGGCGCAAATGGTTGCGCGGCGCGAGCAACAGATCGGCTCCAGAATCAGCGCCTCTTCTCGGCGGCCAAGGCGTTCTCGCCGTGCATCACCTCGGCAAGGGCTATCGCGGCCGGATGGTTGTGCAGGACGTCAGTCTTTCGGTTCGACAGGGCGAGGCGGTCGGCTTGTTGGGGCCGAACGGGGCCGGCAAGACCACCGTCTTCTATATGATCACCGGCCTGGTCAAACCCGACAAGGGCCAAATAGAGCTGGATGGCCATGACGTAACCGGCCTGCCGATGTTTCAAAGGGCTCGGCTCGGCGTCGGCTATTTGCCGCAGGAAGCTTCGATCTTTCGCGGGCTTAACGTCGAGGACAACATTCGCGCCGTGCTCGAGGTCAACGAACCGAACCGTCGGGCGCGCGAGGCGATGCTGGAATCTTTGCTCGAGGAATTTGACATCGCGCGCGTTCGCTCGGCGCCGTCAATCTCGCTTTCGGGCGGCGAACGGCGCCGGTGCGAGATCGCCCGCGCGCTCGCCGGTAAGCCGTCTTTCATGCTTCTCGACGAGCCTTTCGCAGGCATCGACCCGATCGCGGTCGGCGACATCCAGGATCTCGTGCGTCACCTCAAAGGACGAGGTATTGGCGTGTTGATTACCGATCACAATGTGCGGGAAACCCTCGGGCTGATCGATCGAGCCTACATCATTCACAGCGGCCACGTTTTGACGGAGGGTCCGCCGGACGACATCATTGCGCACCCGGATGTGCGACGCTTCTACTTGGGCGAGGACTTTCGGATGTAGAGCGGGGCACGACCCGGCAAAGCGAGCGCAAAGCGTCACTCGTCTTCCCCGAACCGGCTGGAGATCAGAGCCGCAAGCGCCTCCAACGCCTCTCGGGCCTCCGCGCCCGAGGCCGTTATCGTAATCGTCGACCCCGGGCCCGCGCCGAGCGTCAAGATGCCCATGATGGAATCGCCTCCGACCGTCTCGCCGCAGCGGGTAACCTTGACGTCCGCCTCAAACCGGTCGACGCATTGCACAAACTTCGCGGTGGCGCGCGCGTGCAAACCTTTTCGATTCACAATCTGCAATTCGCGCGACAACGCCTCCGGGAGCGGAGGCGGCGATCCTCCTCCTTCGGAGCTGGCCTCGGTCATTTCCCCTCAAGCACCTTGCTTGCGATGGTGATGTATTTGCGGCCAGCATCGCGGGCCTCCACCACCGCGTGGTCGAGATCGGCGGTTTCGCGCATGGTCGCAAGTTTGATCAACATTGGCAGGTTGACGCCGCAGATAACCTCGACGCGGCCTCCGTCCATCACCGAAATCGCGAGATTCGATGGCGTTCCGCCGAACATGTCGGTCAGAATGACGACTCCACCCCCGTCCTGAACGCTCGCCGCCGCGCTCAGGATATCCGAGCGACGCTGCTCCATGTCGTCTTCCGGGCCGATTGTTATCGTCTCGAGCTGGGACTGGGGCCCGACGACATGTTCTAACGCTGCCCGAAAACCAGTTGCGAGCTGGCCGTGGGTCACAAGGACCATTCCGATCATCAATTATCCATCAGTCGATCGGCTCACACTCCGGCCAATCAGGCCGGCGGCGAAATTTTTGGCCGCCCATTTTTGTGCACTGCGGCGCAATGTTCAAGCGGAATTCCTAATCGCCTTCCGCTCTCGGCCTTTAAGACGTCCAATCGCTCTTCAACCGCAAGCGCTTGGTCGCAGCCGCTTAGGTCGGAATCAAGCGCTAGACGCGGCAGTGTGACCTCACCCACGGTAAGCCCGTCTTCATCACCAGGCATTCTCGGCCATCGACGCCCGCGCTCGCAAAGTTCGACGGCGAGCCGTACGACCGCCGCCGGCTCGTGACGGACTGTGATCAGGCCCGCCGCTCGGCGCTCGATGAGGCCAGCCATATTGGCTGCCCCCCAAGCGATCAAACGACCGTGAGTTTTGCTGACAAAAATGCGGTCGTCCCCAATGAGCGCGCCGAAGACGCCCGTCGTGCGTGCGCGCGCCAATAGGGCCAGCGCTAGCGCGCTTTTGCCCGAACCTGATGGCCCCAGAAACAAAATGCCGCTTTCGCCATGGATAACGGCCGTCGCGTGGAGACTTGTCTCTCCCGCTAAAGCGGCGCCAGTCATGCCGAGAACGCCGGCAGTTCGACAACAAAGCGCGCGCCGGCGCCGTGCCGCGTCGGCTCATCGGAATCGTCGCTCTCCGGCGACGGGACATGAGCGCTGACCAATTCGGCCGGCCGGTTGCACGCCCAAATCCGACCCCCGTGAGCCTCGATAATCTGACGCGAAATCGACAGGCCCAAACCCGAATTTTGGCCGAAGCCTTGGCTTGGACGGTCCGTATAAAATCGCTCGAAAATGCGCTCGAGCGCATGCGGCGGGATGCCAGGCCCGTCATCATCGACAGTGATGAGAACGTGATTGGAGAAATGCTTGCCTTCCGGCTCTCTCCGAGCAGACGTGCGCTCCAGCGCAATGCGCACGACGCCACCGGGTTCGGAAAAGGAGCAGGCGTTGTCTATGAGATTGGTGACGACCTGCGCCAGACGAGAATCGTGCCCAAGGACAAAATAATCGGCGCTCGCGTTCTTGCCGCGCCTGACCGGGATGAACAATTCGACTCGGGCGCCGCCGCGCGAAGAATCCTCCGCCATCGACGCGACCGCACGCAAAAGAGCAGCGACGTCGACGGGGCCCGCATCGCCTCGCGTCAGCTCCGCATCGAGGCGGGAAGCGTCGGAAATGTCACTGATTAACCGGTCGAGCCGCCGCACGTCATGTTGCATCACGGCGATAAGCCGATCGCGCGAATGACCGGCATTCACTCTTGGCAGCGTTTCGAGCGCACTGCGCAGCGACGTCAACGGATTCTTGAGTTCGTGCGCGACATCGGCGGCGAAGCTTTCAATCGCGTCCAGCCGATTGTAGAGCGCCCGCGTCATGTCGCGCAGCGCGCGAGACAAGTGACCGATCTCATCCGATCTCGCGGTGAAATCGGGAATCTGCTGACGCGACCGGATGCCCCGCCTCACGCGCTCGGCGGCGTCGGCAAGCCGTCGGACAGGTTCGGCGATTGTGTTGGCGAGGGATAGGGACAGAACCAACATCACGATTGCGAGAACCAAAAAGAAGCGCAGTTGAGCCAAACGCGCTGAGGTGATCACACGGTCAATGTCACCGCCCTGAGTGGAAAGCAGTAGCGCGCCCCGGTTTGCCATCATGTGCTGGATCGGCACTCCGACCGAGACGATCGTTTCCCCCATGTGGTTGACGCGCACCAGAGATTGCGTTTTGCCATGCAGCGCGCCGGCGACTTCCGGCATGGTCTTGCCATTGGTCGCCCATGGGTCTTCGGCCCGCGGCGCGGTCGATGTCAGAAACAAACCCCGCAGGCGGGCGACGATCCGATCGGCAAATCCGTGCCGCTCCGGAGCATCCGGCAAATCTGAGCGCTCGACCGCGCCACGCGCCGAAAATGACCGCGAATCGAGAAGAAGCCGACCGTCGCTATCATAAATGCGTGCGCGTGTGCGGGTCGGCGTGACGAGCCGATGGAGGAAAGGCCCAACAAGCGCGGGGTTGATGGAGAACTGCGTTGCGTCCTCATCGCTCGGCGTCGGTGCTACACTTTCGCCCGGCGCCAATTGCAACAGCTTATCGGGATCGATCGTGATTGAATCGGTGTCTCCCGTCGCCGAAGCCGAGACCGCGGCGGCGATGATGTCGGCCTGAATGGTGAGGCTTTGCACCCGCGCCTCGATCAGATCGGCGCGAAACTGGTCGAGGAGCAGGAACCCGACCACGAGCACGACAAGGCCGCCTAAATTGAGGACTACGATGCGCCGGGTGAGCGACGACGAAAACCGCGCCGTCAGAAATCGCCAGGCCACGCGCGAGCGCACGCGCAGCGAACGAAGTCTTCCACGACCCGCGTGAGCGGAAAGGGGCTGTTGAACCTGCGTTTCGGCGCTCATTGTCTCCGGCCGAGCCGCTTATCCTTCCTTAAATCGGTAGCCAACGCCGTAGAGCGTCTCGATCATTTCGAAATCCGGCTCGACCACCTTGAACTTCTTGCGCAAACGCTTGATGTGGCTGTCGATGGTGCGATCGTCCACATACACCTGATCGTCATAAGCCGCATCCATCAGCGCATTGCGGCTTTTGACGACGCCCGGCCTGGTCGCCAGCGCTTGGAGAATAAGAAACTCCGTGACCGTCAGGGTCACCGCAGTATTATCCCAAGTGCAGGTATGACGCTCGGGATCCATCTTCAATCGGCCACGTTCGAGAATCTTGGCTTCGGTCTCCTTTTGCGTGGCCGCATCCTTGGGATTGGAGCGGCGAAGGATCGCCTTCACCCGCTCGACCAAAAGGCGCTGGGAGAACGGCTTGCGGATGAAATCGTCGGCACCCATCTTGAGACCGAACAACTCATCAATCTCCTCGTCCTTCGACGTCAGGAAAATGACCGGCAGATCCGACTTCTGCCGAAGGCGCCGCAGGAGTTCCATTCCGTCCATACGCGGCATCTTGATGTCGAAAATGGCGAGATCGGGCGGATTGGCTTTCACACCGTCCAGCGCACTCGCGCCATCGGTGTAAGTCTGCACCCGGTATCCTTCCGCCTCGAGCGAGAGCGAGACGGAGGTCAATATGTTACGGTCGTCGTCGACCAGCGCGATGGTGGGCATGAAGCTCCGTTTTGATCGAATGTCGCCTCTTGGGCGGGCTGGCGTAAAGCGGAAACCATTGATCGACTGAATGTGTTCCGAGAAGGGCGATCCTTTAGGACGCTGATTCCAAATCGGATGTTCGCTCGAATTGGGCAAGATTACCATGATCTTGCCTGCCTTGGCCAGCAGTCGGAGAGTGGGCGGGAGAGGTCGCCGCGCTCTTGACCGTTCGACCCCGCTTGGTGTCTCACTCCAATCCGTCCAAAGCGTCAAGGCCGCCATGGCGAACGCCCCTGTCGATCCCAAAGAGGCCCACGCCGCGGCGATCGCCGACGTCAAGCGCCTGATGCGGCTCGCCCGCACTGGCGCATTGGCGACTCTTGAGGCAATGGGAGGGGCGCCCCTCACCACGCTTCTCGGCGTAGCCTCCGATTTCGACGGCGCGCCCTTGTTCCTCATGTCGACGCTGTCGCGCCATACAAGGAACGTGGCGAACGATCCCCGCGCGTCCCTCCTGTTGACCGGGCGCCATGACCGTGGCGACCCGCTCAACCATCCGCGCGTCACCTTAAGCGGGCGGGTCGAGCGATGCGCCGCGCCGCGCGCTAAGGTGCGGTATTTGCAGCGCAATCCCAAGGCTGGCCTCTATGCCGGCTTCGCCGATTTCGGCCTCTATCAGCTCCGGATTGAGGACGTGCATTTCAACGGCGGCTTTGGCCGCGCCGCCCCGCTCACAGTGGCCGAAGTCCTGTCGCCCCGCGAAGGCGAAACGCTGCTGGTCGAGGCCGAAGAAGGGCTCCTCGCGGAGGTGAACGCGCTTGGCCAGGCAGGGCTCGCCCGGCTCGCCGGGCACAGCGCCTTGCGCCCGGCCTGGAGGGCGATCGGCCTCGACGCCGACGGCCTCGACCTCGCCGCAGGCGGCCGCGCCGCCCGCGCCCAATTCGCCAATCCGGCGGATGACCCGGAGGCCTGGCGGGCGCAGCTCGACAAACTCGCGGCCGGGTAGGGTATGGACGCGCCAATCCGTTCCGCGCCAGCGGCCAAAATAAACGCTAGTAAAACCAAGGGAATCCAAGGAAAAAGGCTTGCATTTCCTTGGATTCCCTTGGCCGAATCGGGACTTTTCAGTGGGTTACAGCGAATCCAAATAAAAAATGCCTCGCCTCAGGTTTTTACAAAAATTGGCCGCAATATTCCGCTTTTCCTTCGCAGCCGGGGCTCCATGGCGGCGCCGGACGGGCCAGAAAAATATAGCACACATTCTGACTTTCGAAAAGACAATGCACTATCGACAAACATTGCGCGCCGGAGGTCGATGGATTCCAGGCCTTGCTATCTAACGCCGCGGTATTCGTGGCGCGGGGAGCGGCCAGAACGTCGCCATTTTGTCCGAGCGCCGCTGTCGCGGGGGCGCCTCAGTGCAAGCCGGCGGCAAGCGGCGCACATTGGCTCCTTCCCGCAGCGGCCGGATGGTCATCGCGGGCGGGGCGGGCGTCACTGGATAAAAAGACTCCAAGTGAACACATTCCGCTGCCGAAAAGACTTCCAATCCGCCGTCGGAGGCATGCCACGAACGGGTTCAAGGTGAAATACAATCGCATTTTTAAGCGTTGCGACGCGTCCATGCAACAGCTGACGCTTTGGATGACAAGGGTCGCGCCGCGCGGGATGACGAAGGGTCGCGCCGCGCGGGATGACGAAGGGTCGCCCCCGTGCGCCTCCGCGACCGCGCCTGCGCCCGTCAGCGACGCTGCAACCTAAGTCGATCCGACGAATTAAGCAGGATGTTCCTTCGGAGGACACCCATGGCCAGACAGTTGAAGACAGGCGGCCGCGTCGCCTGGCAATCGAGCGGCGGCGGGAGCGTCGGCCGCGTCGAGCGGAAGCTGACCTCGCCGGGCAAGATCAAGGGCCATGAGGTTGCGGCGGCGCATGACAATCCCGAATTTCTGGTCCGGTCGGAAAAGCCGGGCAAGGTCGCCGCCCACAAGCCTTCGGCGTTGAGGAGGGTCAAATGAACCCTGGCTTGATCCCTCCAGCCGAAGTCGCAGCCGCCGCGAAGCGCGGTCTTGAGTTGCGGGAAAAGTTTCACCGCGGCGGGACGTCGGTCGGCGCCCATCGAGCGAAGGAATTGGCGGATCGCCGATCGCTATCGCTGCGCGACGTCGTGGCCATGAGCGCCTATTTCGCGCGCCACGAGATCGACAAGGCGTCCATGAGTCACGAATGGGGCGACGAAACCGACCCCTCCGCCGGCTATATCGCCTGGCTGCTTTGGGGCGGCGAGCCCGGCCGCCGTTGGGCGGCCAGTTTGACAGCTCGCCTGAACAAAACCGCGGCGGAATAATCGCCGCTGCACGCGGTTCCCCAGGACGCGTTCTCAGATGGATCACGCCTTGCCAAGAGGTGGCCTCAGGCGTGCATGTGCGCGCCTTTGGTGATCTTGTCGACGAGCTTCTTGTCCTCCCGCAGCGCAAGGCCGACGACGTTCATCGCGTCCGGCGCATAAAGCTTCACGGTCGCGCGGTTGGCCGCGTCGTGGCCGGTCGTGAACATGTCCTCGATGTAGAGCGAGAAGAGGAGGCGCCGATCCATGGCGCGTCCATAGATCGTTTTCAGCGTCTCCCGGTCGGCGCTGAGAACGATCGCCAGCTGGATCATGAGCGCATTGTATCTGTTGCCGGCGGCGTCCTCGTAAGGCTCGCCGATCAGGCCGGCGGTCGCGCCGACCACGCCGCTCATCAGAAAAGCGACGACGTTGAGCTTCTGCCAAATCGCCAGATCCTCGCGCACGACGATCGAGATTTTCGTGTCGAACATCGCTGTTCCTTACTCGCGCTCGCGCGCCGCGGCCGCCGTCCGATCGAGCCGCGCTCTCTCGCGGGCCAACGTTCGCTCGCGTAACGAATCGTAGATCGGCGGATCCTTGAGCAGAGTCGGCGTCAGCATGGCCATCGCGCAGGCGCCCACCATCGGCAACAGCATGGTGACATCCGCCGTCATTTCCGTGGCAAGCACGATGCCGGTGAGCGGCGCGCGCACGATTCCCGTGAACAGGGCCGCCATTCCCACCACGGCGAACCCTTCCGGCTGAACATGCAGGCCCGGAAATGCGAGCTGAGAGGCCAATCCGAAGAACAATCCGAATTGCGCGCCAAGCACGAGCAGGGGCGCAAACAAGCCGCCGGGCGTTCCCGCCGAATAGGAGAGCGAACCGAGCGCGAGCCTTAAGAGAAACACCAGGGGAAGCAGGCCGAGCGTTCCAGCGCCAAGCAGCGCCCGTTGGGTGATCGCATCGCCTCCGCCAACGAGATCGGGAAGAAACCAGGCGAGCGCGCCAACCCCGGCGCCAATGAGCGCCGCGCGGATCTCGACCGGCCAGTGGTCGAAGCGGTTGACCGTCGCCATGGTTTGCAACAGCACGCGATTAAAGATGACCGCCATGACGCCCGCGAGCGCGCCGAGAACGAAGAAGAGCGGCCGTATCGCGAGGTCTGGCATGACCAGCGCGCCCAGATGAAAATCCTGGCCATCGCCCAGAATCGCGCGGGAGACGGAGATTGCGCTCGCCGAGGCGCCGAGCGCCGCGATCGCGATCCGCAATTCGAATCGCCGCACCAATTCCTCGAGCACGAAAATGGCGCCGGCGATTGGCGCGTTGAAGGCCGTGGCGAGGCCCGCGCCCGCCCCGGCGGCAAGCAACACGCGGCAATCAGGCCAATCGCGCCGAAAAATCTTGCCGACAAGATGGCCCAGGGTCCCGGCCATGTGCACGCTCGGCCCCTCGCGGCCAAGCGCAAGCCCGGCGCCGATCGCGAGCACGCCGCCGATGAACTTCACCGGAATGATGCGAAAGGGCGCATCCGGCATTTCTCCATTGAGGATGGCTTCGACTTGCGGGATGCCGCTGCCGGCCGCCTGGGGCGAGATGCGGCGAACGAGCGAAGCCGCGATTCCCGCCGCCGCCGCGCAAGCCCCAACCAGGAGCCAGAGGCCCTCGGGCCCTTGTGCATGGGCGAAGACGACAAGCGCGTTGCGCAAGCGATCCCCCTGTTGGAGCAGAAGGATGAAGAGGGCGACGCCAGCGCCGGAAATCGCGCCCACGACCAGCGCCAGAGCGGTCAGGATCGCAAGGCTCCCGCCGTCTTCTTCTCCCTCGCCCGCAGCTTTCAATTCCGAAATCATTCGCTGCGCCGGTTTCGACTGCCAGATGGTGAAAGCGAGCGGGTCAGAAACCGCCAGTCCGCGCTTTATCGCGGCTTGGCGCCGTCGGCGCCCGCAGCGTTGAGGTCTATCCGCAACCTGGTGTTCGAGCCAATCGACTCCTGCGGATCGCCAAGGGAGAAGCAGACCGTCAGGCCCTCAGAGCTCGTCGCCCGGACCCTCGTCCTTGGTCTCGTATTTCATCATCAGCGGCGCCTGGGCGAGCGCAAACAGAAGGGTGAGCGGCAGGAAGCCGAAGGTTTTGAACTTGACCCAAAGGTCGGTCGTTTGCGTGCGCCAGACGATCTCGTTGAGGACGGCAAGGACCAGGAAGAAGAACGCCCAGCGCCAGGTGAGCTTGCGCCACCCCTCGTCGGTGACATGCAGCGCGCCGTCGAACAGGATTTTCAGGAGCGGCTTCTTGAGCCAGAGGCCCACGAACAAAGCCGCGCCGAACAGGATATAAAGCGCGGTCGGCTTGATCTTGATCAGCGTCTCGTCATGAAGGACGATGGTCAGCGAACCGAAGATGAGGACGATCGCCGCGGTGATGAGCGGCATGATCGGAATGCGCCTGAGCATGGCGTAGGAGACGCAGAGCGTGACCAGGACGCTCGCCATCAGGACGCCGGTCGCGGCGAAGATGCCAAGCCTGCCGTAGGCGATGAAGAACAACGCCAGCGGTCCAAGTTCGAGTGCGAACTTGAGCATCGGATTGAGCGCTTTGCGCGGCGGCGCGACGGTTTGAGTCCCAGGCGTTTCATTCATCGGGCGTTCTATATCGGGCGCGGTCATGCGGCCTCTCTGTCGATCCCGGCGATCGCATCGGCGAAGTCGCGCGCGGTGAAGGGTTCAAGATCGTCGACACCCTCGCCAACGCCAATGAAATGGACGGGCAGCGCGAATTTGTCGGCGATCGCGACCAGAATGCCGCCGCGCGCGGTGCCGTCAAGCTTGGTCATCACAAGGCCGGTGACGCCCGCGACGCGGCCGAAAATCTCGACCTGGCTCAGCGCGTTCTGCCCGACGGTGGCGTCGAGCACGAGCAGCACGGCGTGGGGCGCGTCGGCGTCGACCTTGCGCATCACCCGGATGATCTTCTCCAGTTCGCTCATGAGCTCCGTGCGGTTCTGCAAGCGCCCGGCGGTGTCCATGAGCACGACATCAACGTTCAGCTCGCGGGCCTTGGTCAGCGCGTCGAAGGCGAGGCCCGCCGCATCAGCGCCCTGATCGCGCTCGACGAGCGCGGACAACGTGCGCCTGGCCCAGATGCGCAATTGCTCGATCGCGGCGGCGCGGAAGGTGTCGCCGGCGGCGAGCAGGACCGCCTTGCCTTCGGCGCGGAACTTGGCGGCGAGCTTGCCGATGGTCGTCGTCTTGCCCGAACCGTTGACGCCGATGACGAGGATCACGAACGGGCGCTTCTCGGGATCGATCACCAGCGGGCGCGCCACGGGATCGAGCGCACGTTCGACTTCGTCCGCGAGGATCCGTTTCACTTCATCCGGACTGACGCCACGCTCATAGCGCCCGGCGCCGACCGCATCGCGAATGCGGGACGCCGCGGCAAGGCCGAGATCGGCCTGGATGAGGACGTCCTCGAGATCGTCCAGAGAGCCAGCGTCGAGCTTGCGCTTGGTGAAAATGTCGGTCACGCCGCGCGCGATCGTTGTCGACGAGCGCGAGAGCCCGAAGCGCAGGCGCTGGAGCCAGCTTTGCTTCGGCGCGGGAGGCGCTGCGCTCACGAGGGGCGGGGCTTCGGCGAACGGGGGCTCGAGAGCCAGCTCGGCTTCTTCCGCAGCCGGCGGCGCCTCGACGGGCGCGGGCGCCTCGCCGCCGCGGAACCAGCGGCCCAGCAGGCCTGATTTCCCCTTTTTTTCGTCTTCGTCCGACGCCACAAACCCTCCTCGAGGCCGCCCTATGCGGGCGCGGCCGATGCTGCCATACCACTTCTTCCCATGACGCCGGAAGAAACAAGAGAGCGGCTCCTCTATCGCGACGGGCTGATGCTCGTTCTCGATAAGCCAGCCGGGGTGGCCGTCCATGCCGGGCCAAAAGGCGGCGCGAGCCTTCAGGATGATTTTGACGCCCTGCGCTTCGGCTTGCCGCGCAGTCCCGCGCTCGCGCATAGGCTCGACCGCGACACCGCGGGCTGTCTGGTGCTCGGGCGGCATCATAAAGCCCTGGAAAAATTGGGGCTCCTCTTCAAGCAGGGCAGGATCGGCAAGACCTATTGGGCGATTGTCGCGGGCGCGCCGGAGGGCGAAGAGGGAATCATCGACCTGCCGCTCGGCCGCCTCGATGACAAGATCGGCTGGTGGATGAAGGTCGACCCGAATGGCCAAAAGGCGCTGACGCTCTGGCGCGTCAAGGGGCGGGGGACATGGCGCGGCGCGCCGATCGCATGGACGGAACTCGAGCCCAAGACCGGGCGCACGCATCAATTGCGCGTCCATTGCGCGTCACAGGGCTGGCCGATTTTCGGCGATCCGATCTACGGCGCGCGCGCGGACCTGCCGCTGCAATTGCTGGCGCGCAAGGTGATCGTCCCGCTTTCCAGATCGAAGCCGCCGATCGAGGTCGAAGCCCCCGCGCCGCCCCACATGCTGGAGGCGCTCGCGGCTTGTGGTTTCGTAGGAGAGGCGTCGACGGTCTTGTAGGCGGCTGCGATTGTGCGGCGCAGCCGATTGTGAAAGGGTCGTCGAGCCGTCACCAGCCCCCGGTGCCCATGTCGATCCGAGCCGCCATCCACCACCTCACGCACTACAAATACGACCGCCCGGTCTCCCTCGGCCCCCAGATCATCCGGCTCAGGCCCGCGCCCCACAGCCGCACCCGGGTCATCTCGCACTCGCTGAAGGTTTCTCCCGCCAATCATTTCGTGAACCATCAGCAGGATCCGTACGGCAACTGGCTCGCGCGCTACGTCTTTCCGGAACTCGTCAACGAGCTGAAGATCGAGGTCGACGTCGTCGCCGACATGACGGTCTACAATCCGTTCGATTTCTTCGTCGAGGAGAGCGCCGAGACCTGGCCGTTCGAATATCCCGAGGACCTGCGGCCCGATCTCGTCATCTACCGCACGCCCGAGCACCCCGGACCTCGGCTTCAGGCCTTCTTGAGCGGGATCGATCGGAGCCCCAAGCGCACCGTCGATTTCGTGGTCGATCTCAACCGGCGCCTCGCGGGTGAAATTCAATATCTCATCCGCATGGAATCGGGGGTGCAAACCCCGGAGGAAACGTTCGAGCGCGGCTCGGGCTCGTGCCGCGATTCGAGCTGGCTTCTGGTGCAGATTTTCCGCTGCCTCGGCTTAGCCGCGAGGTTCGTGTCCGGCTATCTCATTCAGCTCAAGCCCGATCTCGTCGCGCTCGACGGGGCGCCCGGCACGGACCACGACTTCACCGATCTCCACGCCTGGGCCGAGGTCTATCTACCCGGCGCCGGCTGGATCGGGCTCGATCCGACCTCGGGCCTGTTGGCCGCGGAAAGCCACATTCCGCTCGCCGCAACGCCGCATTATCGCAACGCCGCGCCGATTTCGGGCCTGGCGAGCTTCGCCAATGTCGACTTCGCTTTCGACATGCGCGTCGATAGGGTCGCCGAACATCCGCGCATCACCAAGCCGTTTTCCCAAGACGCCTGGACAGCGCTCGACGCGCTCGGCGAGGAGGTCGACAGAAAGCTCATCGCCGACGACGTCCGCCTGACCATGGGCGGCGAGCCGACCTTCGTTTCGATCGACGACTTTGAATCTGGCGAGTGGAACGCGGACGCGGTCGGCCCGACCAAGCGGGCGCTCGCCGACCGGTTGATCCGCCGCCTGCGCGACCGGTTCGCGCCGGGCGGCTTCCTTCATTACGGGCAGGGCAAATGGTATCCGGGCGAGTCCCTGCCGCGCTGGACGTTCTCGCTCTACTGGCGGCGCGACTTGAAGCCGATCTGGCGGAACCCCGAGCGCATCGCCGCCGAGGGAGTGCAAACCGGCGCGAGCAAAGAGACGGCGGAAGCCTTGCTTGGCGCGATCGCGTCCGAGCTTGGGATTGCGTCCGACCATGTCGCGCCGGCTTACGAGGATCCCGCCGAGTGGCTCGTCAAAGAGGCCAATCTGCCGGCGAATGTCTCGCCGGAAAACTCTGAGCTCAAGGACCCCGAGGAGCGCCACCGCATCGCTCGCGTTTTCTCGCGTGGGCTGACCGAGCCTTCGGGCTATGTCCTGCCCGTCCAGCGCTGGCAGGCGAAGGCGGGCGGGATCCGCTGGCGCAGCGAGAAATGGAAAACCCGTCGCGGCGCGCTTCATCTGGTCCCGGGCGACAGCCCCGTGGGCTACCGCCTGCCGCTCGGCGCCCTTCCTCATGTTCCGCCATCCGCGTTCCCCTATGTCGTCGAAGCCGATCCGACCGAGCCGCGCGGGCCGTTGCCGGATTTCCACGATGCGCGGGAGCGCGCCCAGCGGGTCGCCTCGTTCGCCGCGGCGGAAGGGTCGGCCCAGGAGCGCGTCGAGCAGCGCCTCGGCGACATCGACGGCGCCGTGCGCACTGCCGTGACGGTCGAACCGCGCGACGGGCGCCTATGCGTATTCCTGCCTCCGGTCGAGCGGCTCGAGGATTATCTCGAACTGGTCGCCGCCGCCGAGGCCGCGGCCGAACAAGTCGGGCTTCCGGTGCAGATCGAGGGCTACCCGCCTCCGGCCGATCCGCGCATGAACGTCATTCGCGTCGCGCCGGACCCCGGCGTGATCGAAGTGAACATCCATCCCGCGTCGAGCTGGCGCGAATGCGTCGCCACCACCGAGGCGGTCTACGAGGAGGCGCGGCTTTCGCGCCTCGGCGCCGACAAGTTCATGATCGACGGCAAGCATGCGGGAACCGGCGGGGGCAATCACGTTGTTGTCGGCGGGCAGACGCCGCTCGACAGCCCGTTCCTCAGGCGTCCCGACCTGCTCAAGAGCCTCATCATCCATTGGCTGCGGCGCCCGAGCTTGAGCTATTTTTTCTCCGGCCTGTTTATTGGACCGACCAGCCAGGCGCCGCGCATGGACGAAGCGCGGCACGACAGTCTTTACGAGCTGGAGATCGCGCTGGCCCAAATCCCGAAGCCCGGAGACCGCGCCGCGGCGCGGCCGTGGCTGCTCGACCGGCTCATGCGCAATCTGCTCACCGACGTGACCGGCAATACGCATCGGGCGGAAATTTGCATCGACAAGCTTTATTCGCCCGACGGACCGACGGGCCGGCTTGGCCTTGTCGAGTTCCGCAGCTTCGAAATGCCGCCGGATGCCCGCATGAGCCTCGCCCAGCAGCTCTTGATCCGTGCGATCCTCTCCCGGCTGTGGCGCGATCCGCTGGATGGGCCGCTGCCGCGCTGGGGCGCGTCGCTGCACGACCGGTTCATGCTGCCGCATTTCGTGTGGGAGGATTTCCTCGGGCTCCTCGCCGACCTCAAGGCGCACGGGTTTTCTTTCCGCTCCGACTGGTACGAAGCGCAGGCCGAGTTCCGCTTTCCGTTCTGCGGCGAGGTCGAATACGAGGGCGTCCAGCTCGAACTGCGCCAGGCGTTGGAGCCGTGGCACGTGCTCGGCGAAACGGGCGCGATTGGCGGAACGGCGCGCTACACCGACTCTTCGACCGAGCGGCTCCAGGTGAAGCTCATGACATCCGATCCCGAGCGCTACATCGTCGCCTGCAACGGCCGCCGCGTTCCCCTGGCGCGGACCGCAACGAATGGCGTCGCGGTCGGCGCGGTGCGTTACAAGGCCTGGAAGCCGGCGACGGCGATGCATCCGACGATTCCCGTGCACGCGCCGTTGGTTCTGGACATTTTCGATTCCTGGAACGGGCGGGCGCTCGGCGGCTGCGTCTACCACGTCGCCCATCCCGGCGGGCGCAGCTACGACACCTTTCCGGTCAACAGCAATGAGGCGGAAGCGCGCCGCCTTGCGCGCTTCGAGGCCCGCGGCCATACGCCAGGGGCTTACGAACCGGCGCCCGAGACGCCGCATCCCGAGTTTCCGCTGACGCTGGATTTGAGGCGGCCGGCGGGGGTTTGAGAGGCGTTCGGGCCGCGTGTCCCTGGGAGGGGCTTACGCCGGCCTAACCGCAATTTTACCGGCACGCCCCAACATTTTCAGTGCCTTAGGACCCCGTTTAGTTCCACGCTTCAAAAGCGAGGCTCGGCATTGGGCCCTGACAGGGCAAGATTGATTATCAACACATTTGATATGTTAAAACGCAAGCAACCGAGAGCAAACTCTTCAGCCCTTCTCCACAAAGGCCTTGGTGATGTCGCCCATCCCCGGCAGATCGGCGAAGGCGTCAAACCGTCCGTTGTCGGCGATGTCTTTCGCCGCCCGGATGAACCCGCCCCAGGCGGCCCGGGCAAGCGCTCCGCCGACGCTGATCCGTTTGACGCCGAGATCCTCGAGCTGGCGCTTGGTGAAACCCGGCCAGCCGGCGAGCACGTTGACCGGCAGCTTGCCCGCGACCCGCACCACCTCGGCCACTTCCTCCGGCGTCTTGAGCAGGGGCACGTAAAGCACGTCGGCGCCCGCTTCCGCGTAAAGGGGAAGGCGCCGCAGCGCCTCCGCGAGCCCGCCGGCCTGGCGCAGGATCGCCTCGCTGCGCGCGGTCAGCAGGACCTTTTCGCCGCTGGCGCTGATCGCCGCGCGCGCCGCGCGCAGCCGGTCGACCGCTTCGGTCACACTGTAGAGGGGAGCGCCAGGGTTGCCGGTATAGTCTTCGATCGAAAGGCCCGAGACGCCAGCGCCGACGCACAGCCGCACGCTCTCGTGGACGCCGTCGGCGTCGCGAGCGAAGCCGGCCTCGAAATCGGCATTGAGCGGCAAGTCGGTCGCTTCGGCGAGGTCGCGGAGGTGGCTCAGCGTATAGGCCCGGTCGACCGCGCCATCGCCCTTTCCCGCGACGAAGGCCATGCCGGCGCTCGTGCTGGCGAGCGCCGGGAAGCCGAGCGAGGCAAGATATTTGGCCGAGCCGATGTCGAACGGATTGGGAATGACAAAACAGCCCGGAGCCGCATGCAGCTCGGCGAAGCGGGCGCGCTTTTCTGCGATCGTCGGCATTATCCATTCCCTTTTGGCATGAGGTCAGAGAGCTTCAGCTTCTGACGGCCTTCAGCATTGAAATTATCGGGCGCGAGCCAGCGCTCGTATGCGGCCTTGCGGGCCGGCCACTCGCTGTCGAGCATCGCGAACCAGGCCGTGTCGCGGTTGCGGCCCTTGACGATCATGTGCTGGCGGAAGATTCCCTCGAAGGTGAAGCCGAAGCGCTCCGCGGCGCGACGCGAAGGCGCGTTGAGGGCGTGGCACTTCCACTCGTAGCGGCGATCGCCAAGCTCCTCGAAAACGTGTTTCGCGAACAGATATTGCGCCTCGGTCGCGCCGGCCGTCCGCTGCATCGCCGGCGTGTACATGACGTTGCCGACCTCGATCACGCGATTGGCGGCGTCGATGCGCATCAGCGTCTGGTAGCCGACCGCCCGCCCCGAGGAATTGTCGATGACAGTGAAGAACAGCGGATCGGCGGAGCGCGCCTTGGCCTCGATGTTGGCGCGAAACTCGTCGAGGCTCGTGTATGGCCCGTCGAACAGGTAGGTCCACACGGCTTCGCGCGTCGCGTCGCCGTTCGAACCTTCGTAGAGCGCCTTGGCGTGAGCCTGCGGGTCGAGGGGCGCGAGTGTGATCCACCGCCCTTTAAGCGTCACCCGCTCCGGCCGCTTGGCCGGATGCGGATCGATCGAAGGGCCGATGGGCTGGGTCGCCGGCGCCGATGTCATGCAGGATCCTGGATGACGTTTCGCGGACGGTGCAAGAGTGCAACGTCGTCGGTCGCGTCTTCAGTACGCCGAGATGTCAGTCTGCGCAAAATCCTCACCTTTGAACAGCAGCGTCGCGCCACGCACTTTCGCGCAGGCGTAGGAGAGGCAGTCGGCAAAGTTGAGCCGCGCAGGATGTCGGCCTTTTCCATAGCGTTCGAAGCAAGCGACTGCCGCGACGCCCACGGCGGAGTCAACGGGTGTCTCCTCAATGTCGGCGCTGAGAAGAAGCTTCTCGAACTGCCTCTCCGCCTCGCGGGGGGAAAGCTTCAGCCGGGTCCCAAGAACGATGCAAGTTTCCAGACGCACAATAGGCGACGTCAGCCTGGTTTCGGCCGCGTCGATCGCCTTTGAGAAGTCGCGCCAATCCGGCTCTTTCGATAGGATCGCGACAAAGGCCGACGTGTCGACGAAAATCACTGACCCCATAAATCGTCGATCTCGTCCTTCGTCATAACATGTCCGCCCGGCCGACCCATCGCGAGGGTTTCGTTGGCCAGCTCCTCGAGCCGCTCCGCCAACGGCCGCCTTTCGCGTTCGCGCTTGAGTTCGCTGCGAAGCGCATGAGCGATCGCCTCGGTCATGTTGGTCTTGCGCACTTTGGCGAGTTCGCGCGCGAGTTCGCCAACCTCTGGGTCACGGATGCTGATGCCCATCGCGGCCTCCGTCCATACAATCAGATCGAAATGTATAGACGGAGGCCGGACTCGTCAATGGTTGTCGCGCGGCACGCCCATCGTCTGCGCCAGGCGCTGGTACTGAACCGCCGGCTTCAGCACCATGCCCTCGTCAAACTGCGCCACCATCTCGCGCTGGATTTGTTGCCATGGCGTCTGGCTCTTGGGATAAGGGAAGCCGCCCTGGCTCGCGAGCGTGGCGCGGCGCTCGTTCAGTTCCTCGTCCGAGATCAGGATGTTGGCCGTGCCCTTCTTCAGATCGATGCGTACCCGGTCGCCGGTCTTGATCAGCGCCAATCCCCCGCCCGCCGCCGCCTCAGGCGAAGCGTTGAGGATCGAGGGCGAGCCCGAGGTGCCCGACTGCCGGCCGTCGCCGACGCAGGGCAGGGCGTGCACGCCCTTCTTGAGGAGCGCCGCGGGCGGCTGCATGTTGACGACTTCCGCCCCGCCCGGATAGCCGATCGGCCCCGTGCCGCGAATGAACAGAATGCTGTGCTCGTCGATCTTGAGCTTCGGATCGTCGATGCGGTGGTGATAGTCCTCGGGCCCTTCGAACACGATCGCCCGCCCCTCGAATGCGTCCAGGTCCTTCGGGTTGGAGAGGAAGCGGGCGCGAAACTCCGCGTCGATCACGCTCGTCTTCATGATCGCGTCGTTGAACAGATTGCCGCTCAGAACGACGAATCCGGCGTCCTCCTTCAACGGCTTGTCGATCGGCATGATGACGTCAAGATCGTCCGAGTGGATCTTGGCGCAGTTTTCTCCCATTGTCTTGCCGTTGACGGTCAGCGCCTTCTCATGAATGAGCTTGCGCTTCATCAATTCGTGGACGACGGCCGGAACGCCGCCGGCGCGGTGATATTCTTCGCCAAGATATTTGCCGGCCGGCTGCATGTTGACGAGCAGCGGCACCTTGTGCCCGATCGTCTCCCAATCCTGAATCGAAAGCGGCACGCCGATGTGGCGGGCGATGGCGTTGATGTGGATCGGCGCGTTGGTCGAGCCGCCAATGGCGCTGTTGACGACGATCGTGTTCTCGAACGCCTCGCGCGTCAGGATGTCAGACGGCTTCAGGTCCTCCCACACCATTTCGACGATCCGCTGGCCAGTCCGGTAGGCGATCTGGCCGCGCTCGCGGTGGGGCGCGGGGATCGCCGCGCAGCCGGGCAGGCTCATGCCAAGCGCCTCGGCGAGCGAGTTCATGGTCGAGGCCGTGCCCATCGTGTTGCAATGGCCGACCGAAGGCGCGGACGAGGTGACGATCTCCATGAATTCTTCATAGTCGATCTTGCCTTCGGCAAGGTCGGCGCGCGCCTGCCAGACGACGGTGCCCGAGCCGCTGCGCTGCCCATGGTGCCAGCC
>DATCEJ010000103.1:0-2736 GCA_036510135.1 Roseiarcus sp.
CGAAGCCAGACTGCGAACCCTCCAAGCCAACTGACCGCCGCCCGCCCGAATGGCCCCATCGACACAACCACCAAGCCGCCCTTCACGACGCGATCGATCAAACCAACCCGCGACAACCATTAAACTCACAGCCTGTCAGGACGAGGGCCGTGGTTCGGCCGTCGGATGGCGCTGAGCGGTAAGGAATCAAGCCTCGGCTTCGCCCGCCAGGCGCGAGGCCAGGGACTCGAGCCTCGAACCGAGTTGGTCCAGGTTCGAGGCCAAGGCTTGGACGCGGCTCTCGGCATCGTCGGAGCGTTTGCGCTGCGCCGCCGCCTCGTCGCGCGCTTCGGTCAGGCTGTCGGCGAGGGTCAGAGCGGCCATGATGACGAGACGCTGGTCGCCGATCTCGCCGAACGTCTTGCGCATTTCGCCGATCTTCTCATCGATCGTGCCGGCAAGCGATTCGAGCCGCGCTTCTTCGCCCTCGTTGCAGGCGAGACGATACTTGCGCCCGTCGATGGTGACCGAAACCTGTGACATCGCGCGCGCCTTCTCCAAGGGGCGGACCGGCCTAATCTTCCGAGTCCGGCGCCGAGCGGCCGAGAACGCGCTCGACGGCCTGAGCGGCGCGGGCGAGCCGCCTGGCGGCTTCGGCGTTGGCGGATTCGAGCGCGCGCGACCCGGCGACGGCCGCGTCGAGTTCGACCGCGAGCCGCGAGCGATCGTCTTGCATCAGCGCGAATTCCTCTTGCGTGCTTGCGCGCGCTTCGTCGTGGCGCATGCGCAGGTCGGTCGCCCATTCGAGCGCGTCCACTGCGGAGGCGAGACGTTTGAGTGAGATCTCAAGCGAATCCATGGAGGTGTTGATTCCATCCATTGCGGCGTTTTGTTTACGCGATGCTTGAACGGAACGTCAACGCAGGCCAGGCCGCAATTGACAGGTTCCTGCGACCGCCCCTAATTGACGCGCCCGTTCCGCTTGGGGTCAAAATCACTGCCCGGGCTTGGAACTCCGAAATTGCCCGCGCCCAATTCTTGAGGAGATCCCCCAATGACGACGAGCGTGTCTCATGACGCGATGGCCAACGCGATCCGCTTTCTCGCCCTCGATGCGGTCGAGAAAGCCAAGAGTGGTCACGCCGGCCTGCCGATGGGCGCGGCCGATGTCGCGACCGTGCTCTGGCGCGATGTGCTCAAATTCGACGCGTCCGATCCCCATTGGCCCGATCGCGACCGGTTCGTTCTCTCGGCCGGCCACGGCTGCATGATGCTCTACAGCCTGCTCTATCTGACTGGCGTCGGCGGCGCCAAGGCGCTGGGCATTGAAGACATCAAACAGTTCCGGCAGGTCGGCTCGAGAACGCCCGGCCATCCGGAATATTGGTGCGCGCCGGGCGTCGAGACGACGACCGGTCCGCTGGGGCAGGGGATTGCGACCGCGGTCGGCATGGCGATCGCGGAGCGCATGTTGGCTGCCCGCTTTCCTGGAATCGTCGACCACCACACCTACGTCATCGTCTCCGATGGCGACCTGATGGAAGGGGTGAGCCAGGAGTCGATTGGCATCGCCGGCCATCTCCAGCTGTCGAAGCTCATCGTCTTCTGGGACGACAACGGGATCACGATCGACGGGAAGCGCACGCTCTCCGACAACGTGGATCAGGTCGTCCGCTTCCAGTCGGCGGGGTGGAACGCGAGCCACATCGACGGGCACGACCCCAAGGCGATCCTCGACGCCATCCATGCCGCGCAGAACTCCGACCGGCCGACGATGATCGCCTGCAAGACGACGATCGGCTTTGGCCTGCCAACCCATGCGGGAACCAGCAAGGCGCACAGCGACGCGCAGGGGGCAAGCGAGGTCGCTGGCGCGCGCAAGACCCTGAACTGGCCCTACGAGCCGTTTGTCATCCCCGACGACATTCTCGCCGCCTGGCGCAAGGTAGGATCGCGCGGCTCAGCGCAGCGCGAAGCGTGGAACCGCGCCGTTGAGGGGCTCGACGCCAAGGAGCGCGCCGAATTCGAGCGGCGGCTGCGCGGCGATTTGCCGCAAGACCTCAATCAGGTGATCGACGCCTATAAGCAGAAGCTCGTCGACGAGAAGCCGGAACTCGCGACCCGCAAGTCGGGGCAAGCGGCGCTCGACGTCATCGGGGCCGCCTTGCCCGAGCTCATCACCAGCTCGGCCGACTTAACCCCGTCGAACAACACCAAGTTCTCACCCGAGAAGGAAATTACGCCTGACGACTTTTCCGGCCGCTACATCCACTGGGGCATCCGCGAACACGGAATGATTGCGGCGTGCAACGGCATCGCCCTGCACGGCGGCTTCATCCCCTCGGGGGCGTCGTTCTTCTGCTTCACCGATTATTGCCGCCCTTCGCTCAGGATCGCAGCGCTGATGGGGGTCAGGGTCGTACATGTGTTCACTCACGATTCGATCGGCCTCGGCGAGGATGGCCCGACCCATCAACCCGTCGAGCATCTGGCGGCGATGCGGGCGATGCCGAACTTCTATATCTGGCGCCCGGCCGACAGCGTCGAGACCGTCGAGTGCTGGCAGGCGGCGCTCGAACGCGAGCACTCGCCCTCGATCCTGGCGCTGACGCGGCAGGGCCTGCCGGCGGTGCGGCTTACCCATGTGGCGGAGAATTTGTGCGCGCGCGGCGGCTACGAATTGTCTCCGGCGGCGGGGGAAGCCCAAGTGTCGATCTTCGCCTCCGGCTCCGAAGTGTCGATGGCGGTCGCAGCGCA
>DATCEJ010000104.1:0-30096 GCA_036510135.1 Roseiarcus sp.
CGCCCAAGGTGCGATGCGCTCGTGACGGCGACTCGCGGACTGGCGCTCGGCGTGACAGGCGCCGACTGCGGCATGATCCTATTCGCCGACCAGTTCGCGCACGTCATCGGAGCGGCGCACGCGGGCTGGAAAGGCGCGCTGGCTGGAGTGATCGAAGCGACCGTGACGGCAATGGAGCGGCTTGGCGCCAGGCGCGGCGACATTGTCGGTGCGCTCGGACCTTGCATCGGCCACAGATCCTACGAGGTTGGGCCAGACTTCGTCGCCGCCTTCGAAGGCGCAGACGACAACACGGCGCGCTACTTCGCCCCGAGTTCCAGGGCAGGCCATTCGATGTTCGACCTCAACGCTTATATCGCCCAACGCGCCACGCGCGCAGGGGTTGGACGCTTCGAGGATCTTCGCCTCGACACCTACGCCGATGAGCGCCGCTTCTTCAGCTATCGCCGAGCCACCCATCGACAGGAACCGGACTATGGCCGATTGCTGTCGGTCATCGTCATGAATTGAGCTGCCGGACGCGAATTCCGGTTGCTTGACAGGTTGTCTGCGCGCGACCAATTAAGGCCCAACCCGTTGTTTAACGATCAGCGCTCGTTCGAAGCGCGCCCTGAAGGGATTCCGCATGTTCGCTCAAGCCTCGGCGAACCGGCTTGCGTGCGCCGGCGTCCACTACGGTTTGGCGATCGAGGCGCGAGCGTGAGCGACCGGCGGCTCCGCCACGCCGACAGCGCCGCCTTTCGGCATGCGATGGGGGCGCTCCCCTCGGGGGTCGCGATCATCGCCTGCGGAGAGGGCGAAGCGCGCGCCGGCTGCACGGCCACATCCCTTACATCCCTCTCGCTGGCCCCGCCGACGCTCATCGTGTGCCTCGCGCGATCATCCTCGACGCTCGCCCGATTGCTCGAGGTGGGCGCATTCTCGATCAGCCTGCTCGCCGCGCGCCATCAGACGCTGGCTCATCGGTTCAGCGGACACAGCGGCGTGCATGGGCTCCACCGCTTCGACGGCGCGCAATGGGCCACGCTCTCGACCGGCGCCCCGGTGCTCGGCGATGCGATCGCCGCGTTCGACTGCCTGGTCGAGGAGGTCATCGAGCGCCACTCTCATGCGATCGTCGTCGGCGCGGTCGTCAGCCTCAAGGAAGGCGTCGACGAACCCCTCCTCACGCGCCGTCGCGGAGAGTACGTGACACTCGTTTGAGACGCGAGCGTCGTCATCTGGCGGCTCATGACCGACGCCGGGAGCGCGCGAGATTGCGGAGGGGGAAGCGCAAGCGCCCTGACGCGCTGAGCCTTCACGCAGCCGCGATGACGTGGAAAAACGACCCCGTCACCTGGCCCCTTCGCGAGCCTGACGGCGCTTCCGGCGCGCCATAAGCGTCGCGAACAAAGGCGAAGGGATCGTCGGCGCCATTGGCAAGGATGGTCGCATAGTGGAACTCGTGGCCGCGCAGAACCAATCCTGCGGTCCCAAGCGCGCCATCCGACGCGAGGCGGGCCTCGCGATAGCCGAGCGTCATTCGGCGCTTTTCAAAACTGGTCTCGACGCCAAGCAGTCCCGCCATCGGATGCGCGACGCCGGTGGCGTCGATCAGGCTTTCGCCCAGCGCCATATAGCCCCCGCATTCGCCGTGCACCGGGCGCGTCTCGGCGAAACGACGTAGGCGATCTCGAAAGCGCGCCGCCGCGCCTAACCGTCCAGCATGCAATTCCGGATAGCCGCCGGGAAGCCAGCAGACGTCGCAATCGGAAGGCGGAGCCTCGTCGGCGAGCGGCGAGAACGGAACGATCTCGGCCCCGGCCGCTCGCCAGCCTTGCACGAGATGCGGATAGATGAACGAGAACGCCGCGTCGCGCGCGAGCGCGATGCGCTGTCCCGGCGGCCGAACCGCGATGGGTGCTCGCGCAGGCAAGGCGCAATCGATGGCGCCAGCCAATGCGAGAACACGTTCGCAATCGACATGCGCTTCGACGAAATCGGCAATCGCCTCGAGGCGCGTTTCGAGCGCTTCCGTCTCGCCCGCCTGCACGAGGCCCAGATGGCGTTCAGGCAGCGCAACGCTCTCGTTGCGCGGCAGCGCGCCCACGACCGATATGCCCATCGCCTCGATCGCCTCGACTACGAGCCGGCGATGGCGCTCGCTGCCGATGCGATTGACGATGACGCCAGCGACTTTGAGCCGCTCGTCGTAGGACACGCAGCCCTTGACGATCGCCGCCGCAGATTGGGCTTGGCCCGACACGTCGATGACCAGCAGGACCGGCATACCGAGCGCGGCCGCCACATCGGCCGAGGCGCCCGTGCGCCCGGCCGCGCCCGGAACTCCGTCGAACAACCCCATCGAGGCTTCGCAAAGCGCGAGCGCGCTGTCTCTCGCCACGCCCGTGGCGAGCGCCGCGAGAAGCTCCGGCGCCATGGCCCAGGAATCGAGATTAACCCCCTCCCGACCTGACGCTGCGGCGTGGAAGGCCGGGTCGATATAATCGGGGCCGGACTTGAGGCCGACCACGTCGACGCCTCTACGCTTGAACGCGCGCAGGAGTCCGAGCGTCACCGTCGTCTTGCCGCTGCCGGAGCGAGGGGCGGCGATCATGAGCCCGCGGGTCATCGCCCAACCCTAGGCAACGTCACGGATGCGCGCTAGGCCAGCGGCCATGAGCGACCCAGAACAGGCGACGCCGCTCAAGCGCGGCTGGACGACGGGCGCCTGCGCGAGCGGCGCAGCGCGCGCCGCCTTCGAAGCCCTGCTGACCGGCCGGTTTCCCGATCCGGTTCCCGTCGCGCTGCCGAAGGGCTTGAGGCCGGAATTCGCCCTCGCCACCTATGAGCTTGGCGCGGATTTCGCCCGCGCCGGCATCGTCAAGGACGCGGGCGACGATCCCGACGTCACCCATGGCGCGCTGATCATAGCGACCGTGCGCCGCTCGCTGAGCGCAGGCGTGAGCTTCAAGGCTGGCGAAGGCGTAGGCATGGTGACCCGACCCGGCCTGCCGCTGCCGGTGGGCGAGCCCGCGATCAATCCAGGCCCACGCACGATGATCCGCGCCAATCTCGAAGAGGTGGCCTCGAGGCTCGGCGTGGGCGTCGATGCGATCGTCGAGATCTCGGTTCCCGACGGCGAGAGGATCGCCAAGCGCACCGCCAACGGGCGGCTTGGCATTCTCGGCGGCCTGTCGATCCTGGGCACGACCGGAATCGTCATCCCCTATTCGTGCTCGGCCTGGATTCACTCGATCCACCGCGGCGTGGATGTCGCGCGGGCCAGCGGCTGCATCCACATCGGCGCCGCGACCGGCGAAACCTCCGAGGGCGCGATCCGCGCGCTGTACGGCCTGCCCGATCATGCGCTGATCGAGATGGGCGATTTCGTCGGCGGCCTGCTTAAATATCTGCGCCAGCATCCCGTCCCACGCCTCACCATCGCCGGGGGGCCGGCGAAGATGACCAAGCTCGCGGAGGGCAAGCTCGATCTGCATTCGAAGCGCGGCGCAGTCGACCTCGCGGCGCTCGCCGAGCACGTTGCGCTGGCGGGCGGCGCGCCGGCCTTGGCTGAAGCGGTTCGCGGCGCCAACAGCGGGCTGCACGCGTTCGAACTCGCTCAAGCTGCGGGCTTCGACTTGCCGGCGCTCGTCGCCGACGGCGCATGGGCGACCGCCGCGCGCGTCCTCGCCGGCCAGTCCGGCGAGCTTGAAACCGTCGTCGTTGGGCGCGATGGGCGGATTCTCGCAAGCAGCGGGTTTCGCGGGCTCTAGCGCAGAAGCGGCTCGGCGAAAGTCCTCATCCGGAGGGCTTCGCCTGCCACCTTCTCCCTGGGGGAGAAGGAACACGCCTCTTCTCCCTCGGGGAGAAGGTGGCGCGAAGCGCCGGATGAGGGCTTTCGCGGACCGAGTCATTGGCCCTCGCTCGGCGCGCCGCGGAAGCGCCGCACATAATCGGCGTTGTAAAGCTCGCTCTCGCGAAAGTCCTCGCCCTCGAGCACGGGGCCGACGAGGATGAGCGCCGTGCGTTCGATCGACGTCTCGCGCAGCGCCCCCACGATTTCTCCGAGCGTCGCGCGCACGATCCGCTCGTCGGGCCATGAGGCGCGGGCGACGATCGCCGCTGGGCAGTCGGGGCCATAAAACGGCATGAGTTCGGCGACCACGTCCTCAAGCGCTTGGATCGAGAGATGGATCGCGAGCGTCGCGCCGGTCGCGGCGAAATTGGCGAGCGTCTCGCGCTCCGGCATCGGGGAAGCGCGTCCCGACGTACGCGTCAGCACGAGGGATTGCGCGACTTCGGGCAGAGTCAGTTCGCGTTCGAGCGCTGCGGCGGCGGCGGCGAAAGCGGGCACGCCGGGCGTCACCGTGTACGCCACCCCTGCCCGCTTCAAGCGACGCAGTTGCTCGCCCATGGCGCTGAAGATCGAAAGGTCGCCCGAATGGATCCGCGCCACGTCGTCGGCCCTCGCGGTCGCCTCAACACAGAGCGCAATGATCGCGTCGAGATCGAGCGGCGCCGTGTCGACGATCCGTGCGTTCGGCGGACAATGATCGAGCAAGGCGCGCGGGACGAGCGAACCCGCATAGAGACATACGGGTGAGCGCGCGATGAGATCGCGCCCACGCATTGTGATGAGATCGGGAGCGCCTGGTCCGGCGCCGATGAAGTGGACGGTCATGGCCGTTCCCGGGATAAGCCAATCGCGCAGGTCGCGCCATCAGCGGCGAGCCGCGGCCCTAGCAGCCGTCCACCTTCGCCAGCGCCTGCGAGCGCCGCCGCCTCGGCGATGTTGGGCGCGCCGAACCGCGCCTGCGCGGGCGCGGATGGCGTTAAGATTCGTTCGGCCTGCGCGTTGAGCGCGGCGATCGGAAGCGGCGTAAGTGTGACGCCGACGATGCGCGCAGCCTCGATGAGCCCTGGCTCGTCGGCCTTGGCGGCAAGCGTGAACATTCGCCGCTCGCCCTCGGGAGCGCCGGTCTCTCTAAGCGCGCGCCGCGCCAGCGCCGCGATCGTCTCGCCTGCAACGCCGGCGCGGCAGCCGACGCCGATGGCGACGATTCGACTCGAGGCTTGCCGGCTCACGGCTTGACGAGCCGCCATTGCACGATCGGCATCGCCGCGCGCCAGCCGAAATAGCGCCCCACCGGCTCGGCATGCGCGACCGCGATCTGCGTAAGCTCCCCGCCCCAGCGCGCGCGCCAGTCGACGCACGCCGCCTGCGTTTCGATCGTCACAGCGTTTACGACCAGCCGCCCGCCCGCCGTAAGCGCATCGCAAGCGCGTTGGATCAGACCTGGCGTACTGGCGCCGCCGCCGACGAAGATCGCGTCTGGCTTTACCAAGTCCGCGAAGACCTGCGGCGCCTCGCCGGTGACGACGGATAGGCCGGGCACGCCGAAGCTAAGCGCGTTGCGCGCAATACGCTCAGCGCGGTCGTCCCGAGCCTCGATCGCGATGGCGCCGCTTGCGGGGTCGGCGAGCATCCATTCGATGGCGACCGAGCCTGAACCCGAGCCGACATCCCATAAGTATTGGCCACGTCGTGGCGCGAGGGCGGACAGAGTGATCGCGCGGATCTCGCGCTTGGTAATTTGCCCGTCATGCTCGAACCATTCGTCCGGCAGTCCTGCCACGCGGGGCAGGACGCGGACGCCGTGTTCTACGACCACCTCAAGGGCGATCGTGTTCAAAGCGGCGATGTTGTCGAGCGCAAAGCCATGCGCTTCCGTCGTGCGGATTCGCTCGCTTGGGCCCCCCATCGCTTCACAGATTGTGAGCTTCGATCGACCCATTCCGCGCGCCGTCAAAAGCGCGGCCAGCTTGGCCGGCGTGGATTCGTCCCACGAGAGCGCTATAATGCGCCCGCCCGGCTGCAGATGCGGAATGATCGCTTCGAGCGGGCGGCCATGGAGCGTGATCAACGCGCAATCCTGCTGACTCCAGCCGAGCCGCGACGCAGCGAGCGCAAAGGCGGAGGGCGCCGGGATTGAGATCATTTCGTCGGCCGGGAAACGGCGCATGAGTATGGCGCCAACCCCGAAGAAAAACGGATCCCCGCTGGCGAGCACGCATACGGAGTGGCCGCGATGAGCTTCGATGACTTCGAGCGCGTTCTCGATCGGGGAGGGCCAGATCATTGTCTCGGCTTTCAGCGGTCCCGCGAGGATGAGATGCCGCTTGCCACCGACGACGAAGGCCGCTTGCGCGACGAGCCGTCGCGCGGCAGGAGTGAGTCCATCGAACCCGTCCTCGCCGATACCCACGACGGCGAGCCAGCGTTCCTTGCTCATGGAGCCGCCCACTGAAGCCCCTTCGCCTGCTCATTCTCGGCGGCACGTCGGAGGCGAGCGCGCTCGCGCGGCGGATCGCTGATGCGCCCGATGTCGCCGCGATCCTGTCGCTGGCGGGGGCGACGGCCGATCCGGCTCCATCGCCAATCACACGACGCATCGGCGGCTTTGACGGCGCTGAAGGCTTGGCGGCGTTTCTCGCCCGGGAGCACATCGACGCCGTTGTCGACGCGACCCATCCATTCGCTTCCCGCATGTCCGCCAACGCAGTCGCTGCCTGCGGCGCCACCGGCGCGCCGCTTGTCGTGTTCACCCGCCCCGCTTGGACGCGCGAACCCGATGACCGCTGGATTGAGGTCGCAGCTATGGACGACGCCGTCACGGCTCTCGGATCTCAGGGGAGGACGGTTTTCCTCACCCAAGGCCGGCTGCAGCTCGCCGCTTTCGCGCGGGCGCCGCAACATCGCTACATCGTGCGCGCGATAGACCGGCCAGCCGAAGTCGACGCCTTGCCTGATCACAGGCTGATTCTTGCGCGCGGTCCGTTCTCGCTTCCCGACGAACTCGCGCTCATGAAGCGCGAGAGAATTGAAGTGCTGGTGACCAAGAATAGCGGGGGACGCGCGACCTACGCCAAGATCGAGGCGGCGCGCAGGCTTGAAATCGACGTCGTCATCGTCCGCCGGCCGCCTGCTCCCGAAGCCGAAACGCTCCACGACCTCGACCCGGTCCTGGCCTGGATCGCCGCTCATCGACAGACCCCATAGGCGCGCGGCGTCAGCATCCATGGTTGCCCGCCGTCGCGCGCGACGAAGCGCGTCTCGCTTGAGCCTATGATGACCAGCGTCGCCATGTCGACGAGGCTTGCATCGGCTTCGCCCAGAGTCATGAGAGTTAGCGTCTCGTCGGCTCGCCCCACCGCGCGTGCGAAAGCGACCGGCGTCACCGGCGCTTTTACGGTCCGTAGCAAGTCGAAAGCTTGATTGATACGGGTCGGCCTCGCCTTCGAGGCCGGATTGTAAAGCGCGATGACGAAATCGCCCTCGGCGGCCGCGCGAAGGCGTCGTTCGACGATCGCCCAGGGCTTCAGATTATCGGAGAGCGAAATGGCGCAAAAGTCATGGCCAAGCGGCGCCCCGAGCCGCGCCGCCGCCGCCTGCATCGCGGTCACGCCCGGCGCGACCTGGATGTCGAGCGTCTGCCATTGCGGATCGTCTTCCACGGCCTCGAACACCGCCGCCGCCATCGCAAACACGCCCGGATCGCCGCCGGAAACGACGACGACCGCAAGGCCTTCTGCCGCGAGCTTCAATGCAAGCCGGGCGCGATCCATTTCAACCCGATTGTCGCTCGCGTGAGCGCGTTGGTCCGCTCGTAATGCGAGCCGCTCCACATAGGGGCCATAGCCGACAACATCGGTCGCGGCCTCGATCGCCGCGCTCGCCTCTGGCGTCATCCATTCCGCCTGACCCGGGCCCAACCCGACAATTGTGAGGCGCCCGCTCACGGCCGGCGGCCCCTCCCGGGCGCAAGTATGAGAGAGAAATAGGGCGCGGTGTCGTCCCGCTTCTCACACAGCGGCGTCACGACCTCTCCCGCCATCGTCGCGCGCTCGACATAGATGGCGCCCTCCGCCATGCCCGCCGCAGTGAGCGCTTCCTTGGCGCGCGCGAAGTTGCGGCCGATTTTCATGATCACCGCGGCGTCAGCGAGCGCAAGCCGGCGCTTCAGCTCATCGAGCGGCAGCGTCGCGGGTAAAATGAGGAGCACGTCATCTCCCCAGGCCATCGGAGCGGCCGCGGCGCCCCAGGCCCCGCAAATGCTCGACACGCCCGGCACGATGCTGACATCGAAATTGTCGCGCAAACGGATGAACAGATGCATGAACGAGCCGTAGAGCATCGGATCGCCCTCGCTCAAAAGCGCGACATCTCGGCCAGCTTCCAAATGCGTCGCAATCGCGACGGTCGATTCCTTGTAGAAACGCGCCAGCGCCTCGCGATAGGGCGAATCGTCGAAATGCGTTTCGTTGGTCATCGGGTAATAGAGCGGCAACTCGACATGCGATGGCTTGAGCCAGCAGTCGACGATTGCGCGCGCGTTGCCGCGCCGTCCTGCCTTGGCGAAGAAGGCGACGACAGGCGACGCCGCAATAATTTTGGTCGCCTTGACGGTGAGCAGATCGGGATCGCCCGGGCCGATCCCGACACCGTAAAGACGGCCGAACGGAGTCATTCGATGTCGCTCGCCGACGCGTTAACAGCCGCGGCCGCCATCGCGCTGCCGCCTATGCGCCCGCGCATGACGATGGCGGGTAATCCACTCTCGATCAACGCCTCCTTCGATTCCGACGCGCCGACAAAGCCGACCGGCATCCCGATGATCGCCGCAGGACGGGGCGCACCGGCAGCGATGATCTCAAGCAAACGAAACAGGGCGGTGGGTGCATTGCCGATCGCGACCACGGAGCCGCCGAGCCGCGACAGCCAGAGTTCAATCGCCGCCGCAGTGCGGGTCGTGCCGAGCTTCGCCGCGAGTGCAGGCGTGGAAGGATCGCTGAGGGTGCAGATCACATCATTGTTCGCGGGCAGGCGCGCGCGCGTAACCCCTTCGGCGACCATGCGCGCATCGCAGAAGATTGGCGCGCCGGCGCGAAGCGCGTCGCGCGCCGCCTCAGGTGCGCCGGTCGAGAAGACGAGGTCGCGGGCAGCCTCCACCATGCCGCACGCATGGATGACCCGCACGGCGATTCGCTCTTCAACGGGCGAGAAGCGCGCAAGGTCCGCTTCCCCGCGGATGATTGCGAACGAGCGGCGATAGATCGCGGCGGCGTCCTTCTCGTATGCATAGCTCGGCTTCACGACAGCCTCTCGGCCGCGACCATCTCCGCGCCATTATTGGCGAGGAACTGCATGACCTCGGCGCCCGACAGGCCGCGCTGTGCTGGCCGGTCGCCAGCTCTGCCGTCAAGAATGGCATCGTAGCCATTCGCCGTTGCGGTCAAGGTCACTGCTGTCGCCGTGGGTCTGGCGCATCCTTTGACGCAGCCGCTGACGTGGAGAATGACGCCGTCTCCCTTGGGCAGTTTCGCCGCCCAGCGTGTCGCGTCGTCGCGCACGCGAAGATGGCCGTGCAGGCAGGCGGGCGCGCCCGGGCAAGCGGCGACGCGCAGCCGTGGATTGTCCGGATCGACAATAAATCCTAGCTCGGTCATTGAATCGACGAGCGATTCTGCGCCGCTCCGGTCCAAGCCAGGAATAAGAAAAGCGCGCCAAGGCGTGAGTCTCACGCTATTCGCGTCAAGCGCCCGCGCTTTATCGATTAAGGCCTTGAAGCGAACCGCCTCGATTTCGCCGAAAGGCGCCGCGGCGCCAACGACGACCGCCCCGCCGAATTCGCGCGCGCCGAGGATGTCACGTAACGAAGCGCGTCGTCGCGAACGCCGGCTCGGCTTCGTCTCGCAGCCTGCCTCTGCAAACACGGCGGGAGCTCCCGTCCGCTCGACCAGCGCCCGCATCCGGCGCGGCGCCGCTTCGCCAGTGCCGGCAAGGGCGAGAAACGCAAGGCCAAGCCGCGCCGCGACATCGCCCGTCGCGTCCGGCGCGCATTGCCCAGCCAGCGCATCCTCGCCCGCAAGATACACAGCGAACGCGCCATCCCGCGACGCCTCGAAGCGGATATCCGCATCGAGGTCGCCAAGCGGAAGCCGCCCCTGCGCGTCGAGGACGGCGCTGAACTTCGCCGGCAATTGGCGCAGATCCTCGTCCTCCGTGAGCCGCTTCTCCAGCGCGGCGACGCTCGGTCCGAGATCGAGCAATGCTTCAGGATCGAGGTCATCAAGCGGACTTGCGACGATGTTGCGCAGGCGCTCGACTTCGGGGCCCGCATCGATGAGCTCTGCGCCCTCAAGGCATGCGTGTAGGTCCGGCAGCGTTCGCTCGCTCAGCCCCCGCAGGTGCAGATTGGCACGCGCTGAAAGGCCGATGACGCCGTTGCCGCAACAAAGCGCGGCGTCGGCCAACGCAGCAGCCTGATCGAGCGACAGGCGCCCTCTGGGCGCCCGCACGCGCGCGAGCAGCCCATCGCCAGTCTCCATCGGCCGCAAGGCCCCCGGACACCAGCCTTTCCGATAGGGCGCGTGCGGTCGGGGTGAGCCCCCCGGGCGCAACGCAATCGCGCTCATGCGGCCTCCTGCAGCACCGAGGCCAGAATGCGCGCGCTTGAATTGCGCCGAGAGAGCCAGAAGCCGCGCTGCGCGGCCTGATCGAAGATGTTCGCCATATGAGATGCGGCGTGACGATTGGCGTTGACCAGGAAAGCACGCACAACGTCGTCGCCCAGCGTGGCGTCGAACATGAGATCGAACTGCGCGCTGGCGACTGCGTCGGTCAAGGCGGCGAAACAATAGAGATTGTCGAGCGATTGGGCGATTTCCGCCGCGCCGCGATGGCCATGCCGCATCTGGCCCAGAAGCCAGCGCGGATTGGCGGCGCGTCCCCGGAGAGAACGCGCGATCTCTTGGCCCAAGGTGCGGATCTTGGGCACACCCGGAATGGTCGAATCGAGATGATAGAGCGCCGGACTCGCTCCCGTTTCCGCCGCGGCCGCGGCGAAGCCGCCTTCATGCTCGGCGAAGGCGTCCGCGTCGAGTGCGTCTTGCCCCGGCAGGTCCTGCACGTGAACGAAGGCCTCGGCGCCGGCGACCCTCGTTCGAAACTCGGACGCCGCTTCGCGTGCTTCGCCCTCGCCATCATAAGCATGGCTGGTCGCGGCGAAATAGGCCTCCGCGAGTTCTGAGCGCTCCGCCCAGTCGCCCCGGGCGATGCGCGCGCCGAGCCCGACACCATAAGCGCCGGGCGCCGCGCCGAAGATGCGCGCCGCGCCCTGAAGACCGGCGAGCGGGTTGTCTTCGCTGCTTTCCTCCAGCGCGGCGACGGCGCGAGCGGCGGCCGCGAAGAGCGCGATCTGGCTTGGAAAAACGTCGCGAAACAGGCCGGAAATACGCAGCGTGACATCGACCCGCGGCCGGCCCAGCATGGCCAGCGGCAACACCTCGAAGCCGCTCACGCGAGTCGACGCGGCATCCCAGGTCGGCCGGCAACCGATAAGGGCAAAGGCTTGGGCGAGATCATCGCCGCCGGTGCGCATGGTCGCCGAACCCCACAGGTCGAGCACGATTCGCTTCGGCCATTCGCCATGGTCCTGCGCGTAACGCTTGACGATCTCCTCGGCGGCGCGGCGTCCGATGTCCAAGGCGTTGCGGGTCGGCGCCGATCGGGGATCAATCGCGTAGAGGTTGCGGCCAGTCGGCAAAACGTCGAGGCGCCCGCGGGCCGGCGCCCCAGCAGGCCCCGGCGGCACGAATTGTCCGCCAAGCGCGCGCAACAGGCCGAGGGATTCGGCGGCGCCGCAGGCGGCCACGCGCTCGCTCAGTACGTCGCTTGCCGCCGCGTCAAGATCGAGCCCGGCGGCGAAGCCTTCGGCGCTTTCTGGCGATTCGCTAAACACATGCAGGCCGTCACCGATGCGCATCTCTTTCATGTCGCAGAGCCAGGCGTCGAGGGCGACGAGCGCCTCCTCTGGCGGCTTGTCGTCAGCGGCGCATTCCTTGAGGAGTCCGCTCTCCTGGCCCCTATCGAGAATGAGCGCTGCAATGGCGCGCGCCCGGCGCGGATCGAGCGCCTGCGCCTCGGCGAATTCGTCGTACAATGTCTCGAGCTCGAGCGTTGCGCCGTATGACCCTGCGGCAATCAACGGCGGTGTCAGGTGGCCGATCGTGACCGCGCTGATACGGCGCTTCGCCTGGGCCGCTTCGCCAGGATTGTTCACGATGAACGGATAGATGACCGGGGTGGGTCCGAGCAACACTTCAGGCGCGCAACTCTCGCTAAGCGCGACCGCCTTGCCCGGCAGCCATTCGAGCGCGCCATGCGCGCCGAGCTGAATGATTGCGTCGACTTTCTGTTGGCGGGTGAGCCAGAAGTAGAACGCGACATAGGCATGGCGCGGGGGCATGTTGAGATTGTGATAGTCGCCCTTGCGCGAGGATGCATCGCCGCGTTCCGTCTGAACTGCGACGATCAGCTTGCCAAGCCGCACTAAGCGGAACTGAAACGCCCCGTCGATGGCGTCGCGATCATCGGCGGGCTCACCCCACGCGGCGAACAAGGTTTGCCGGAAGTCCACCGGGGTCGAAGCCAGCTCAGCCTCGTATTCGGCCAGCGTCAGCGCCGCCTCGAGCGGCCCTTCGGCTAGAGCCGCGATAAGTGACGGCGCGTCCAGACCGCTCGTCACATCATAGCCGGCGGCGCGTAGTGTCGCGCAGATCGCGATCGCGCTCGCAGGCGTATCGAGCCCGACCGCATAGCCGGTGCGCCCGCCGCGCGCCGGATAATCCGGCAGCACGCAAGCGAGGCGTTTGTCCGATGGCGGTTTACGCCGGAGGCTTGCCCAGCGGCGAGCAAGCTCGGTGGTGAACTCGACGCGGTCGGCGAGCGGCCGATGCGCTACAGCGGCGAATTCGGTCCGCGCGTCGCGAGGGCTCACCTCCTTGAAGGAAATGGCGCGGCTGAGAATTCGCCCGTCGAGTTCCGGCAGCGCGACATGCATCGCAAGGTCAGAAGGTCCAAGCCCGCGCTGAGACGCGCGCCAGGCGTCGAGACTGCTTCCAGCCAGCACGACCTGCATGATCGGCGCATCGAGAGCGTCGAGCGCCGTTCCCTCTTCCGCATCCATCCGCGCCGAAAAGGCCGTCGCGTTAAGCACGACGTCAAATCGTCGCCCGGCGAGGAAGGCGCATAAGGGCGCAAGCGCCGCGTCATCCTTAAGGCTGGTCACGAAGATGCTCGTAACTCCAAACCCCTTGTCGCGAAGCGCCCGCGCCAGCGCCTCGATAGGGGCGAGATCGTTGGCGAGATAGATGGAACGATAGAAGACAATGAGGGCGCGCGCCGCGCCCGGCCCCGCCTCGAAACACGCAGCGTCGAAGCAACCGAAGGCGCTGACCGGAACCGGCGGCGGAGCGGCCGCCGCGCCTCCAATCTCCGAGGCGAGAAAGGCGAGGCACGCCGCCATGTTCTCAGGGCCGCCCTCGTCAAAATAACGCCAGATCTGGAGGACCGCGTCAGGACCGAGTGTCGAGGCCTCATCGAGGCGTGCGTCGCGTCGCCGATCTCCAGGCAGCAGCGCCAACTTAAGGTCGCTTCGTCCCGTCAACGCACTGAGCTCATCCACGCCGTAGCGCCAATAGTCCGCGCCGCCAAGCACGCGCGCGACCACGAGCTTGGCGCGCGCGCACACCTTTTCCAGATAGAGATCGACCGAGAACGGATGGCGCAACGCGGCAAGCGAAGCGATCCTGAGGGTCGGCTTCGGCTCGGAAAAGGCGTCATAGGCGCGCGCCAGCGCATTGAGGTCGCTGTCAGAGAAAGACAGGAACACGATGTCCGCCGGCGTCTGGCCCAGATCGAGCGCTTCGACTGTCTCGTCGAGCGTTTTGACTTCGATCCGGGGGACGTGCATCGCGGGAAAAGCTTATCAGGCCCGGAGCGCTGAGGCGACAGCCTCACGGTCGACGCCCCGCTCAGCGATCACGACAAGACGGCTCAGTCGCGGCTCGCTCGCACCCCAGGGCCGGTCGAAGTCGCGGCGGAAGCGTTGCCCTACGCCTTGCACCAGCATCCGCAACGGCTTGCCGGCCACTTCGATAAAGCCTTTGACGCGCAGGATGTCGTGCGCGCGCGTCGCCGCGACCAGCCGATCGATAAGCGTGTCAGGATCGTGGACCACAGGAATCGTGACGACGAACGTGTCGAAATCGTCGTGATCGTGGCCGCCTTCAGCGTCATGATGCGAAGGACGCGCGGCGAGATCGTCCTCAGCCGCAGCGTTCATGCCGATGAGCACTTCAGGGTCAATCGCGCCCTCCCGCGCGGACGCAATCTTGACAGCGCGCGGCACGGCTTTAGCGATCTGCGCCTTGAGGACTTCGAGCTGGCCTCTGTCGATTAAGTCGGCCTTGTTGAGCACGACGAGGTCGGCGCTCATAAGCTGATCCTCGTAGACCTCTTCAAGGGGGTTGTCGTGGTCGAGTGACGGGTCCGCCAAACGCTGTTCTGCGACGCGCGCGGGATCGTCGGCGAAACGACCCTCCGCGACAGCGGCGGCGTCAACCACCGCAACGACGCCGTCGACCGTGAGCCTCGTACGCAGGTCGGGCCAGTCGAAGGCCTTGATGAGCGGCTTAGGCAAGGCGAGCCCCGAGGTTTCGACTATGATATGATCGGGCTTCGGGTCACGAGCGAGCAGCACGGTGATCGCGGGAACGAAATCATCGGCGACCGTGCAGCAGATGCAGCCGTTGGCGAGTTCGATGATCGCGTCTTCCGGGCAGGCCGCGTCCGAACAACTCCTGACGAGATCACCGTCAACCCCGACATCGCCGAATTCGTTGATAATGAACGCGAGTCGCCGGCCGCCGGCATTGGCCATGAGATGGCGTATCAGCGTCGTCTTGCCAGCGCCAAGAAAACCGGTGACGATGGTGACGGGTGTTTTGGCGAGCATGGGGAGCTGATCCTTACGCCGATGCGATTCCAGCCAACGCAAGCGGCGGCGTGCGCGACACGACCCCCTTGCGAAATGAAAGCGGCCGTTCGCGCCAGGGAACGATGCCCTCGGGGGAGGCGGCATAGCGGCGCGCCGCAACGACGATGTCCTCAAGATGCGTGTCGCGGTCAAGATCGCCGACGACGTAGGTCCACTTGCCAGGCGCCGCGAGCGCGACCGTGCACGGGCGCTTGCAAACGGAGAGGCATTCGACGGGCTTGAGCGCAATATCGGGCTGAGACGCAAGACGCTCGCCGAGCGCTTCGTACAGGCCGGGGCCTATCGGGCCAGCCTCAGACCTGCAGGTGACGCAGACGAGCAACGTCGTTGCGGCGGAAGGGCCGCTGTGGGTGTTCACAGCGCGACGGTCCCAGCGCGCAGCAGTGGGCTCGGGGCGAAATTGGAAATCTGGCGGGCAGTCATGGGCGCTCCATAGCCGCCCCTCCGGCGGCCGCACGGGACTTATGGCGCACGGCAGGTCTCCTGGCTCACGGCGTATCGCCGACGCCGCCTTCCCAGACCTATGAAAAGTCCAGTGGCGAGAAAGCGTCAGCACGCCGCTCACAGTCGCGGGGGCGGCCACGGATCGACAAAAGCCTACCGTGTTCCCTTTTCACCCTCGGGCGTAATCGAGGGACCGTGCGCCCGTCATGTTCCAGCTTCCGGAGGGGTTGTCAAATGGCGCGCAAGCCGCTTTCGTGCGCAGCGGAACTGGGAAACCTGGTCGCCCACGCTTCAAAAGTTGCGTCGCGGCCGGATCCAAACATTGAAAAAAGACCCTCCCGGACCTCGGCGGGCAGATCTTCGAGCGGTTTGGGCGGCGAACCGCGAGGCCCGAACAATGTGCGCAGCTCCCACAGCGCTGTGATCTTGGCTTCCGCGACCATAGGACTGCAGCTGGGGATAACGCTTTCGGCTTCGGCTGAAAGGCCCTTTGCGCCGAACAGTGTTTCGGCGAATCGGCGCTCCATTTCGTGCTGCAGCAGGGCGAGCGCCTCCTGCGAGGCCGTCCATGGCGGGGTCACACGGTAAGACCAGCAAAATCTGGCGCTGACCCCCATGAGGCTCGGAGCGCGCACGACAGCCGGCGCGCAAACCGCGAGCGAAGCGAGACCTTTGAGGAATCGGCGCCGCGGGACGACAAGAGAACCCATCCTTCGCAATCCCCGGTGCTTGCGGATGAACACACGCGCCAATTGCATCTCGCCAACGTCGCCGACGACGGCGGACGCCCGGATCTCGATTACCTTCCGACGCTTACCCCCGATTCTAGCAGCAATGTCGGGCTTTGTGGACATCCCAAATCGGGGGAGTTCGGAACGGCGGTCATGATCTTTGCGCAACCTGGGGTTTCGCTTGGAGCGGCGCGCTTGGCTGAATTTGCGTGGTTCGAGCCGGGGCGCTACCCGTCAACCGGGCTGTTGGCCCCCTGCCCTTGGGAGAATTGGCATGACCGACGACGCGGAGCGCCACAAAGCAAAAATGGAGAAGCGCAAGGCCGTCCAGGACGCCGAGGTCGCCGCGAAGCCTATTCTCGAAAAAGGTCTGCTTATCGTCCACACCGGTCCGGGCAAAGGCAAGTCGACGGCAGCGTTCGGACTCACGTTGCGGGCGCTTGGCCGTGGCTTTCGCGTCGGTGTGGTGCAGTTCATCAAGGGCGCGTGGTCGACAGGCGAGCGTATCGCCATCGAGCGCTTCGGCGCCCAGGCCGAGTGGCGGACGATGGGCGAGGGCTTCACCTGGGAGACCCAGGACCGCGCGCGCGACGTCGCCGCGGCAAGCGCCGCGTGGGCGGAAGCCAGGCGCATGATGGCCGATCCTTCGATCCGTCTCCTCGTGCTCGACGAACTTAACATCGCGCTTCGTTACGATTATCTGCCGCTCGGTGAAGTCGTCGCGGCGCTCGCCGCCCGGCGACCCGGCCTGCACGTCGTCGTGACCGGCCGCAACGCCAAGCCGGAAATGATCGAGGCCGCCGATTGCGTCACCGAGTTTGCGCTAGTTAAGCATCACTTCGCCGCCGGGGTGCGCGCGCAGGAGGCGATCGAGTTTTGACCGCGCGAGCGTTGATGTTCCAGGGGACGGGATCGGATGTCGGCAAGTCGCTGGTCGTCGCGGGGCTCTGCCGCGCCTTCACCCGGCGCGGGTTTCGCGTGCGCCCGTTCAAGCCGCAGAACATGTCGAACAACGCCGCGGTGACGGGCGACGGCGGCGAGATCGGCCGCGCCCAGGCGCTGCAGGCGCGCGCCTGCGGCGTGTCACCGAGCGTGCATATGAACCCGGTTTTGCTGAAGCCGCAAAGCGAAGTCGGCTCGCAGGTCGTCGTCCAGGGAAAGGTCATCGGCAATGCGCCAGCGCGCGAATATCAGGCGCTCAAACCCAAACTCATGAGCGCCGTGCTCGACAGTTACGCTCGCGTGAAGGCCGATGCCGACATCGTGCTCGTGGAAGGCGCGGGCAGCGCAGCCGAGCTCAACCTGCGCGAGGGCGACATCGCCAATATGGGCTTCGCCCGCGCTGCGAACTGCCCGGTCGTGCTCATCGGCGACATCGATCGCGGCGGCATATTCGCCCAGATTCTCGGCGTCAAAGCAGCGCTCCCGCCTGAGGACGCCGCGACTATCGTCGGCTTCATCGTCAACAAGTTTCGCGGCGACGCCAGCCTGTTCCTCAGCGGCATGATGGCGCTTGAAGCGCATACGCACTGGCAAGCTTTCGGCCTGCTGCCGTTCTTTGCCGACGCTGCGCGGCTTCCGGCGGAAGACGCCTTCGGCCTCGGCGACAAGAAGCCGCGAGCCGACGGCGCGGCGACCATCGCCGTACCGATGCTGGCGCGCATCGCCAATTTCGACGACTTCGACCCCTTGCGCATGGAGCCCTCCGTGCGGCTTGTCTTCGTGCGCCCTGGAGAGCCGCTGCCGATCGCCGACCTTGTCATCCTGCCTGGGAGCAAGGCGACGATCGCCGATCTCAAATTCTTTCGCGAGCAAGGCTGGGATATCGACCTTCTCGCCCATGCAAGGCGTGGCGGGCGGATTCTCGGAATCTGCGGCGGCTACCAGATGCTGGGCAAAAGCGTGTCGGACCCGCAAGGCATCGAGGGTCCGCCGGGCGAGATCAAGGGCCTGGGGCTACTCGACGTCGCCACCGTGCTGACCGGCGTGAAGACGCTGACCCAAGTCGAAGGCGCATGCCTCGTGAATGACGCGCCATTTCGCGGCTACGAAATGCATGTCGGCGAGACGGCAGGCCCCGACTGCGCACGACCGCTCGTGCGCTTCGTCGACGGACAGCTCGACGGCGCAATATCTGCTGGCGGCCAGATCGCCGGAGCCTATGTGCATGGGCTGTTCGCCGACGATCGCCAGCGCGCGGCGTGGCTCGCGACGCTCGGAACGACAACCGAAATAAGCTATGAGGACACGATCGAGCGCACGCTTGACGCGCTCGCCGGCCATTGCGAGGCCCATCTCGATTGCGACGCGGTGCTCGCCGCTGCGCGCTAACGGGGCACGGACGAAAGCCTCATCGGCGCGGCTGGCAACCGTCCTCGGCGTCTCTAAGTCCCATCGCTCGGCGCGGCGCCGTGATGTTTATGTCTCGCATGTTTAGTCGAATCATCGGTTGGCGGGGGCTTAGCGGTTGCTGTGGACCCGCTCCCGCACTTCGCCTCTAAGGTTTGCGCGTCCTTGCCATGCAAGGTGACGCTGTTCACCGTGTCTGTCCCGACGAGCAAAGGGCTGATGTTCGTCCACGAGCCGTCCTGATTGCGCTTCCATTCTGTACAGCTCAACGTAAGCGACTTGCCACGAACCTGGACAGTTTCCCCCTTGACGTCGTCTTTGGCCTCTTGCGCCACCGTCGCGCCCAGCATGGCGAGGGAAATCCCTAACAGCACTGCGACTCGAAGCATTGGCGTTGCCCTGGCGAAAAAGATCATATTCGCATCGAAGCACCACGAGACGTTGAAGTCGAGCGGCGCCAACTGACTTCGCCCCTTAAGGCCGTTCCGAACGCCCTCGGTTTCGGCTGTCTTGACCAGCGCGTCCGCATCGTCCGGCAACAGAAGCGACCAGCAGCGTCACCGCTACAGAAATTTATATACAGTTACCATCCGTAATATAAGCGATTGGGACGATCAGCTTTCGCCGAGCCCGATGCTGCGCCAAGCGACTCGCTAAATGGGCGGCAAGCCTTTGAAATGGTTCGAAACGGACTCGCTAATCGCGGGCCTCCCAAGTCATCCCCAAACGACGGCCGCGACGGCCAGCGTCACCGCCTGAATTGCGTACGCCCGCCAGTAAAGCCTAACCGCCCGCCCAATATCGGCCGCGTCGGCCTCGCGTCTGCCGCTCCCCATGAACGCATCATCGACCAGCGCCGCTCCATAGATGCGCGGTCCGGCGAGCTTGAGGCCGAGCGCGCCGGCCATCGCCGCTTCGGGCCAGCCTGCGTTGGGCGAGCGGTGACGCGCCGCGTCGCGCAATACTGCGTGCACCGCGTTCCGCGCCGAGGCCCTCGGCGTGAGCGTGGCGGCCAGAATGAGCCACAGCGCCGCAAGACGCGACGCCGGCAGATTGACGAGATCGTCAAGCCGCGCCGCGGCCCAGCCGAAGGCTTTGTATCGTTCGTCCTGATGGCCGATCATGCTGTCGGCGGTGTTGATCGCCTTGTAGAGTGCGCCGCCGACAAGGCCGCCGAGCGCCGTCCAAAGGATCGGCGCGACGACGCCGTCCGAGAAATTCTCCGCCAGGCTTTCGATGGCGGCGCGGGCGACGCCCGCCTCGTCCAGAACGTCCGGGTTGCGCCCGACGATGTTTGCGACCGCGATGCGCCCCTCACCCAGACCCGCGTCGAGTCCTTCGGCCACCGCGCTCACGTGGAGGCCAAGGCTGCGCTGCGCCGGAAGGCTCGCAGCGAGAAGGGCAAGCGCGGCAAAGCCGAGTGCGCCGGCGGAAAGGCAGAGGCGGGTCCCCGCCCAGGCGACCAGCGCAACTGGCGCGAGATAAAGGCAAAGCGCGACCACGCCGGCCGCCCGGCGCGTGGCAAAGCTGGCGCCGCCGCGATTGAGGATTGCCTCCAGCCACGCAAGCCAGCGACCCATCCAAGTGACGGGATGGCCGATCGCGCGATAGAGAGGCGCCGGATAGCCGATCAGCGCCTCGAGGATCAGGGCGGCGAGCGCGAGCGGCAACGTAAATGGGAACGACATGACAGCGGGATTTGACCGGGCCGCGGACTTCGGAACGTTCACCTATCACGGCGGCGCGATCGAAGTCGCCCGCCAGCTTGCGCCCGAGGCGCCCGAGCCCTGGATCGATCTCTCGACCGGCATCAATCCACACGCCTATCCCCTGCCCGATCTTGGGCCCGAATCATGGTCGCGCTTGCCCGAGACCGGAGCGCTTGAGCGGCTCGAGGCGGCCGCCGCACAGCGTTACGGCGTGAACCCTGCCTGCACGGTCGCGGGACCCGGCTCGCAGGCGCTCATCCAAGCGCTTTCTCACCTGTTGCCGCATGGCGTGGTCGGCGCGCTGGGGCCGACCTATAGCGGCTTTGCGTCCGCCTTCGCCGCGACGGGCGCTCGTTTGGTCGAGGCGGAGCGGCTCGACGAGATGGATGGCTTCGACGTCGCGATCGTGGTCAATCCCAACAATCCGGACGGGCAGATCACACCTTGCGCGGCGCTGCTCGATCTCAACGAGCGCCTCGCACGGCGTGGAGGCATGCTGATCGTCGACGAGGCCTTCGCCGATTTCGACACCGAGAGCGAAAGCCTTGCGCCATCCCTGCCGGCGAGCAGGGTGGTGGTCCTGCGTTCGTTCGGAAAAGCCTACGGACTGGCCGGGTTGCGACTCGGTTTTGCTCTCGCCTCACCAGACGTCGTGGCGCCCTTGCGAGCGGCCCTCGGCCCATGGCCCGTCAGCGGGCCGGCGATTGCGATCGGAGCCCGCGCGCTCACTGATTCGGATTGGCTCGAAGCCATGCGCGGGCGCCTCGGCCAAGAAGCGTCGCGACTCGACGCTCTCCTGCACGGCGCCGGCTGGCGAATCATCGGGGGCACGTCGCTTTTTCGTTTGGCCGCGTATCCCGCTGCACGCGCTGTCTTCCGGCGCCTGCTGGAAGCAGGAATCCTCGCTCGCCCTTTCGCGGACGCTCCAGACCGGCTACGATTTGGCATTCCCGCTTACGAGAACGCGTGGGAACGGCTCACCTCGGCACTGCGTGGATAAGCTGAATCGCTCCTCGAGCCGTCTGCTTGCCTTCCCCCACGCGCCGCATAAAAGGCGCGCATGGCCCATCGCGCGCCGCGAGTCTTCACGGTTCCCTCTGGGGCGCCGTTTTTGCCGACCCTGAGCCGCGCGCTCCTGGACGGCGCGCTCATCGACGGCTTCCCTGGCGCGGGCGGCCCTATGGCGCTGGCCGACGCCACGATCTACGTGCCGACTCAACGCGCCGCTCAGACGCTCACCAAGGCGCTGCTCGCGGCAAGCGGGGGGCGAAGCCTCCTGTTGCCGCGCATCGCTCCATTGGGCGCCTTCGAGCCTGACGAGACGGCGACGCTCTTTGACTCCGAGGGCGAGGAACTCCCCCGCGCGGCCGTGCCTCCCGCGGTCGGCGCCCTGACGCGCCGCCATACGCTTGCGACGCTCACCCGCGCCTGGGGAAAGGCGTTACAGGGCGCTATTCGCCGGGCCGACGCCGACGGGCGGCTGATCGTCGATCCGGCCGAGCCGGCTTTGGTCGCCGCGACGCCCGCGCAGGCTTACGCACTCGCCGGCGATCTGGCGGCGCTCATCGACGACATGATCATCGAGGGCGCGCATTGGACGAGGCTCGAAACGCTGGCGCCCGATCTTTATGATCCCTACTGGCGCATTACCCTCGATTTTCTCAAGATCGCCTTCGCCCGTTGGCCCGAATGGCTGGCGGAGCGGGGCCTCATCGACCGGGCGAAGCGGATCGCGCTCCTGATCGAGGACGAGATCAAGGCGCTCGAGGGATCACGACGCGGCCCGACCATCATCGCCGGCTCGACAGGCGCCAATCGCGCGACCGCCCGCCTCATCGCAGCCATTGCGCGCGCGCCTTTGGGCGCAGTCGTGCTGCCCGACCTCGACCTCAATCTCGACGATCGCACATGGGCAATGGTCGGCGCGACCGACGACGCCTCGCTCGGACTTGCGGGCCATCCGCAGGCCTTGCTGCACCGTCTGATTGGCGCGATCGGCGTCAAGCGTGAGGACGTCACGACTCTTGGCTTGCCCACGCCTGCGCTTGCGGCGCGCTCCGCCTTCCTGAGCGAAGCGCTGCGTCCCGCGGAGTCGACGGATCTTTGGCGCGAGCGGGGGTGGACATTGTCGCCGCTGGCTCTCGCCACAGCGCTTCAAGGCGTCACGATCATAGTAGCTGACAACGAGACTGAAGAAGGCCTAGCGCTGGCGATCGCGATGCGCGAGACGCTGGAGACGCCCGGCAAAACCGCGGCCCTCGTCACGCCCGATCCCTCGATTGCCCGCCGGGTCGCAACCGAGCTTGCCCGCTGGGGGATCGAGGTCGAAAATTCGGCTGGACGGACATTGGCTCAAAGCCCGGCGGGCGTGCTGGCGAGGCTCATCCTTGAGGCGGCGATCGAATTCACGCCGCGCTCGTTTATCGCGCTCGTTGCGCATCCGGCCGCCCGCTTTGGCCGCTCGCTCGGCCAAGTCGAAGCGGCGACGAGAGCGTTGGAGCTTGCGGTCTTTCGCGCCGTCCCGATCGCGTCCCTCGATGATCTCGAACGGGGGTTCATTGCGGCGCGCGCGGCGGCTAACGACAGACACGCGCATCCCGCGATCCGCCGCGTCGGCGAGGGTGAGCGGAGGGCGGCGGAGGCGCTTGCGCGCGATGTCGCCAGCGCGCTCGCCCCCTTGCGCGCCCTCGGGCCCAACGCATCTTTGCGCGACTGCCTGGTTCAACATCAGACCGCGATCGCCACCACGACTGCGGGACCGCACGGCTCGGCGGAGGACGGACCGGGATTCGAGCCGCTGACGCAGCTCATGGACGAGTGGAGCGAAGCGGCGGCCGGGACCTTCCACACTGCGCTCAACGAATACGCCGTCCTGTTCAACGAGGCGTTGGCTGCGGCGCGCGCTCCGCCGGCGAGAGGCGGGCATCCGCGCCTCATGATCCTGGGCCTCCTCGAAGCGCGACTCTTGAACTTCGATCGTGTGCTTCTGGCGGGCCTCGACGAAACGGTCTGGCCGCCTGCGGTCGAGACCGACGCCTTTCTCAACCGGCCGATGCGCGCCGCGCTGGGCCTGTCTGCGCCAGAGCGGCGCATCGGCCAGACGGCGCATGATTTCGTTGCCGCGCTTGGCGCGCGCGAGGCGATCCTCAGCCGGGCGAAGAAGCGCGGCGGCCAGCCAATCGTCGCTTCTCGCTTTCTGCAGCGGATGGCGGCTGCAGCTGGTCCCTTAGCGACGAAGGAACCGGAAGAGCGCGGCGAACTTTATCTCACATTCGCGCGCGCACTCGATCGGCCCACCGGTTTCCACCCGCAGCGAAGACCGGCGCCGCGCCCCGCGGTCGAACTCCGCCCGAAAGCCTTGAGCGTCACTCGAATCGAGACTTTGCGCCGCGATCCTTATGCGATCTACGCCGAATATATCCTCCGATTGAAGGCGCTCGAGGCTGTCGAACGCGAGATTGGGCCACGCGAAACGGGAATGGCCTGGCACGCGACACTGCAGCAGTTTGTCGAGGCTTATCCGTCCGGCTCGCTCCCACCAGAGGCGCGTGATTCTCTGCTTTCCATGGCGCGAACGTGCTTTGCGCTGCTCAGCGACGATCCGGCTTTCGCCCTCCACTGGCCCAATATCGAGAAAGGCCTCGACTTCTTCCTCGCCTTCGAGCGCGATACCCGCGGCTCGGTCGCGCAAGCCTGGGTCGAGCGGCAGGGCGCGCTTGCCGTTCCGCTCGCGAGCGGAACCCCGTTCAAGCTCAGCGCGCGGGCAGACCGAATCGATTTTCTGCAATCGGGGTCCGCGCGGCTCATCGACTACAAGAGCGGAGCGCCGCCGACCGCCAAAGACGTCAAAGCGGGTTTTTCCCCGCAACTGACCCTGGAAGCAGCCATGCTGCGGCAGGGAGGCTTCGAGGCGCTCCCGACGCTGGAAACCGAGCAGGCGATTTATCTAAAGCTTGGAGGCGCCGCGGGTGGCGAAACAAAGCACGCCGGAGGAAAGGGCGAGAACATCGGAGACCTGGCCGAGCAACATTTTGCCGGCCTCAAGATGCTGCTCGAAGCCTTCGCCTGCGAGGACACGCCCTATCTGTCAGTCCCGTTCCCCAAATTCGCGCCCCGTTTCTCGGACTATGACCATCTCGCGCGGGTCAAGGAATGGTCGGCGACCGGAGGCGAGAGCGATTCCGGGGATGCGCCATGACCCGCGCTCTCGCCATTCCCGAATCGCTGAGGCAGCGACAGGCCCGCGCCTCAAATCCGAGGACATCGGCCTGGGTCTCCGCCAACGCCGGCAGCGGCAAGACCCATGTCCTCACACAGCGCGTGCTGCGGCTGCTGCTCGACGGCACGCCGCCAGCGCAGATCCTCTGCCTCGCTTATACCAAAGCAGCGGCCGCCAACATGGCCGACCGTGTCTTCAGCAAGCTCGCGCTCTGGACCAGCCTCAGCGACACTGAGCTTGCGAAAGCGATCGTCGAGAGCGGCGCGGACGCGCCGGGTCCGCGCGACCTCATATTCGCGCGGCAATTGTTCGCGCGCACCATTGAGAGCCCCGGCGGCCTCAAGATTCAGACACTGCACGCTTTCGCCGAGCGCCTGCTGCGCCTCTTTCCGTTCGAGGCCAACGTCCCAGCCCATTTCAACGTCCTCGACGAGAGCGATTCGAAACGGCTCTTGCTCGAGGCGCGCGACGCGGCGCTCGTCGAACTCGGCGCCTCGAGCGAGAGCGCGGGCGCGCTCGACCTGGTGGCGCGCGAATCGGGCCCGACCATATTCGACGCGCTTCTGACGGAGGCACTCAGCCGCGCCGAGATCTTCGGCGCTCACGACGACGCGCTGAGCTACGCCACAGCGCTTCGCGCTCCTCTCGGTCTCAAAGCCGGCGTGACAACAGCGAGCGTCGAGGCCGAGATGCTCGGCGGCGACGTTGGCCGCATGCGGCGCGAGCGATGGGCGCAGGCGCTGGAGGTTGGCAAGAAACAGGACCAGAAAATCGCCGAAAGTCTTCGTGCAGCAGACGAAGACGCTGCGCGCCAAGCTCGCGTACAAGCGCTACTCAAGGCGCTTTTCAAAGACGAGGGCGAGGGCGAGCCTCACGGAGGCGAAAGCGGCCAATTGACGACCAAGAGTCTGCGCGAAAGGTTTCCGGCGCTCGAGGAAGACCTGCGTCGCGAGCAAGACCGCTTGCTTCCCTTGCGCGAGCGCAGGCGCGCGGCGCTGACACTCGAACGCAGCGCCGCCTTGTTCGTGGTCGCCCGATCGATCCTGGCGACCTTCGCGCGGATGAAGGCCGAGCGCGGCGTGCTCGATTTCAACGATCAGATCGCGCGCGCGCTCGCGCTGGTGACGCGGTCGAGCGCCGCGTGGGTGTTGCACAAGCTCGACTACGGGCTGGATCACCTGCTGCTCGATGAAGCCCAGGATGCGTCTCTGCCGCAATGGGGAATTCTTGAGGCGCTCAGCGCAGAGTTTTTCGTGGGCGCGGGCGCGCGGCAGAAGAACCGCACGGTCTTTGCGGTCGGCGACGAAAAGCAATCCATCTTCGCCTTCCAGGGCGCGGCGCCCCAGATGTTCGCTGAAATGAAGCGTGCATTTGAAAAGCGTCATAGCGACGCCGACCGGCCATTCGCCGACGTCCTCCTGGCCGTCTCGTTCCGATCGGCGCAGACGATTCTCGACGCCGTCGACGGGACTTTCCGGACCGAGCTGGCCTGGCGCGGCGTCGCAGCCGCGGGAGAGCCGCCCCCAAAACATGACGCGATTCGCATTCACTTGAGGGGCTTGGTCGAGCTGTGGCCGCCGATCACGCCGATCCCCGCGCCCGACCCGGAAGACTGGGGCGTACTCGAACAGCCGGCACAGGACGACCCTCCGGTGGTCCTCGCCAAGCGGATCTCTGAGGTGATCAAGGGCTGGCTGAAGCCGACGTCGCTGGAGCGGGTGGTCGATCCCGCGTCCGGTGAAATCAGGCGCATCCGCGAGAGCGATGTCATGATCCTGGTTCGCAGCCGCAACGCCTTTTTCGAGGCGATGATCAGGGCGCTCAAGGCCGCGGATGTGAAGACCGCCGGCGCTGACCGGCTCAGGCTCAAAGACCATATCGCGGTGATGGATCTCATCGCCGTCGGCCGCGCGGCGCTGCTGCCGGACGATGATCTGACGCTGGCCTGCGCGCTCAAGTCGCCGCTCATCGGTTTTGACGATGACGCGCTCATGAGAATTGCGGCGCGGCGGAGCGGTTCGCTCGCCGAGGCGCTCGCAGCCGCGAACGAAGGCGTCGCCGTCGAAGCCGCGCGCCGGCTCGAAGGGTGGCGCGCGCGGGCGAAGGCGCTTTCTCCCTTTGCTTTTTATGCGCTGCTGCTCGGCCAGGACGGCGGCCGGCGGGCGCTGATCGGCCGGCTCGGTCCCGAAGCCGCCGATCCGATCGACGAATTCTTGGCCCTGGCGCTGGCGCATGAGCAGCGCGAGGCGCCGTCGCTGCATAACTTTCTCGCCCAAGTCGAAACGATCGACGTCGAGATCAAGCGCGACATGGAGGTCGAGACGGAGGGCGTGCGCGTATTGACCGTCCATGCGAGCAAAGGACTCGAGGCGCCGATCGTCTTTCTGCCCGACTCGTGCGGCGGTCCCGATTCGCGACACGAACCCAAGCTCATGCGGCTTTCGTCGCCCCGACCGGGCGATCCGCCGGTCTTGGCCTGGGCCAGGAAGTCGATCGAGGACGCCGGCGCGGTCGCCGCTGCGCGGACCGAGGCGCGCGCGGCTCAGGCAGGCGAACATCGGCGCCTGCTCTACGTCGCCATGACCCGGGCCGCCCAGCGCCTCATCGTCGCAGGTCACGAGACCTCGAAGCGTCGGCCGCCCGATTGCTGGTGGGATCTCGTCCATTCGGGCCTTGCCGACGCGCTCGTCGAAGCGCCAGCGCCGTTTCGGGGTGACGGAAAGATCTGGCGATTCGGCGAGGGTCTTCAGGCTGAAGGATTGGGCGAAGCGGCGCCCGACCGCGCTCCCAGCTCCGTGCCCAACTGGCTTCTCGCCGCGGCAGCGCCCGAGGCCGCGGCCCCGCCGCTCAATCCTTCTCGCGCCGGCGGCGCAGGGGGGGGCGCCCGCGAACGAGCACTCGAGGGACGGCTTGCGCATGCCCTGCTCGAGAGGCTGCCCAATCTCCCGCCGCAACGGCGGGCGGGCGCAGCGGCCGCCTACCTTGAGGCGTGGGGCGGCGCGCTTGCCGAATCAGTTCGCGCGGCGCTCGCCTCCAAGGTCCAGGCGGCGATCGACGCGCCGGAGCTGAGCCCTATTTTCAGCCTCGGCTCCCGTAGCGAAGTCGCCTTGGCAGGACTTCTGCCCCGGCCAGGGCGTCCCGACCTGCCCTATAGCGGCCGTCTCGATCGGCTTGTCGCAACCGACCGGGGTGTATTGATCGTCGACTTCAAACTGGGCGAAAAACCCGAGCGCCCGGCGGTGGCCCATGTCGCTCAACTTGCGCTCTATCGCGCCGCTTTGCAGCCGCTCTACGGTGGCGAGAAGATCCGAGCGGCGCTCGTCTATCTCGACGGCCCGACGCTCTCAGAGATCAGCGACGAGGAGCTCGATACCGCCCTCAGCGTCGTCGTCGAAACGACCTGAGCGCGCCAGGATAAGCGGATCAATCCCAGCATTTGACTGCAATTCCGTAGGGGAGCGTTGTCGTGATTGCCTTGATGAGGTCGCATTTGCTGGCCAAGGGTTGGGCGTGATGACGAGCGGAACGCGTCAGGGCGGGCGCCCGACATTTTGTTATCTTGGTTTGGGGAAGCTTAGGCGGGGGCCACGGCGCGGTTCCGTGTGCGCGGCTGCCGGGTTAAGTCTTGCGATGCTGCTGGCGGGAGGGGACTTGGCCGCCCAGGCGCAGAAAATCCCTTACGGAATGGTGCCTTACGGCCGCCCCGTCTATAAAAACGGCAAGCGAATCTTGTGGCACGGCGGCTGGCGGGGCAGCACGCTCCGCCGATACGCGCATCAGTCTGCCGCGCCGGCTGCTGCTAAACCGATGCTCGCGCTCGCGCCGGAGCCCGCCCAACCAACGGTTGCAAAAGAGTTCACGGTCCTTGCGGACCCCGGCGACCTCAGAGCAAGCCGGATGGCCAAGGATTTCGCGACCGTGATGAGCGCGGATGGCGCGCCGGGACGCGCCATTGTTGGCGCGACTTCGCCAAACGGTCTGGGCAAGGTCCTCAAGAGCGAGGTGGCGGACTTCGCCATCGTTTCCCTCGACAGCCTTCTGTCCAGCGCCAAGGGCGATCCGGAATGGATGAAGCGCGCGCCCTATGTCGCCCGCCTGGAGCCCGAGACCGTGGCGGTAATCGCGTCTCGCGAGGTGAAATCGATCAGCGACCTGCAGGGAAAAACTGTAAGCTTCGGCGACTTGGACAGCGCCACGTCGACGAGCGGGAGGATGTTGTTTTCTCGTCTGGGCGTGACCCCTGCTCAAACCAACGAGCCGTTGCCGGAAGCGCTCGACAGGCTGTCAGCGGGCAAGGTCGACGCGGTCGTCGTACTCGGGGCGGAAGATTCGCCCGCGCTTAGCGATTTTGGCAGCGACGGCCGCTTTCACATCGTGCCGATTCCTTGGTCGCCGGCTTTGGAGCCCGTTTATGCTCCGGCTCACGTCACGGCCGCCGACCGGCCCAATCTCGTCAACCCGACTGTTTCGATCGAAACGATCGGCGAGCCGATGGCGCTTGTCGCGCTCGACGCGGCCCCGGGGTCACCGCGCGCGGATGGCCTCGGCCGAATTGCGCGGCTCTTCTTTGACAATTATGACGGCTTCCTCGGCGATGAGCGTGATTCGCATTGGCGCGACGTCAATTTAGCGGCCGACGCCTCGTGGCCTGCCGGACCTTGGCCTCGACTTGGCGCTGCGCAAAGCTGGCTGGACGCGAAGAAATCGTCCGCCGACGGATCGCTGGAGACGTTCCGGGCCTCGGCCAAGTCGGCCGCCGCATCGCCCAGCTGGCCGACCGCGGCTGATTCGGATCGACTTTACGAAGGCCTGACGCGCTGGCGCGGGCTGATGCAATAGGAGGACGAACGCTGGCTATTTCCTGGAAAGCCCTGTCGAGCGTTCTCGCCGGCGTCATCGCCTGCATGCTGGTGTTGGCGGCCTGGCCTCGGCTCGAACCGTCGGCCATGCATGTCAAGGCCGTGGTCGAGCAGCCCATATTTGTCACGCCCCTTGCCGCCGTAGCCAAGCGGACGGCGACGACGATGACGGCTCAGCCCATCGACAAGGTTGCGATGAACAAGCTCGCGACCGCGCTGCGCGAGCAACCCATCGACAAGGAACCTGTCGGAAGCCTTGGCGAGAAGCTGGCGATACCGATCGATGAGGGTCGCCGGCTTTGCGCGGAAGGCCTCGCCGCCTTCGCCAAGGGCGATATCGCGACCGCTCGAGCGTTCTTCGTCAGCGCGGCCTCGGCCGGCGACGCGCGTGCGCTTGTTGCGCTCGGCGACACGTTCGACCCGGCGACTCTGAGCCGTCTCGGCGCCGTCGGACTCAAGGGCGACGGCGCCAAGGCGCGCGACTATTACTCCCGCGCGCTCGCCGCCGGAGCGACCGGGGCGCGTGAGCGGATCGCTTCCTTGGCGGTGAAGTAGAGCGATCTTCGGGCTGGCGGCCGACCGCGCCGCGCATCCCGCACAAGTGGACGCGCGCCAATGATTTCAGGGGATTAACTGCGTTTTTCTGTCCTCAAAACAATTCTGCCGCCGCCATTCGCCGCGCCCTAATCCCGTAATCGGGGATTGAGTAAGTGTCACCGTAATCCCAACCGAGTCCGGGCAGGCCGTTCCGGGATTGAGTAAACCGTCATGTCTGGACGGCGCCCCTTGGTCAAGGGTGTCTTCGAAGCGGGTGTGAAAGTCTCGGGCGCGGTCATGTCTACGGCCTGTTGACGCGGCAAGGATCGCTCCGCTGGCCCTGATGAAAATCCGCCTGGCTCTTCG
>DATCEJ010000105.1:0-3678 GCA_036510135.1 Roseiarcus sp.
ATAGGTTGAGACGATGCCGCCGTCCGGAAGCCGCGCCGAGCGCACCTCGATCACGCGGTTGGTGGAGAACAGGCGCAGCCGGTTCGGTTGATCGTCATAGAGAAGGCTCGCCACGCGGTCGGCGACGAAATCTTCGGAATCGCCCGGTCCATAGGCCCCGCGACCGGCGTTGAAGCGCACGATCTCGTCGAGCCCCACGCCATGACGCAACATGCCGGGCGGCAGATCGAAAAGGTCGACGAATTCGCGGTTCCAGGCGGTCAGCGTCAGATTGGCGTCAAAGACGGTAATGCCCTGGCGCACATGGTCGAGCGCATGCTGCAATTGATCGCGGCTCGATTGGATCGCCGCCGAGGCTTCGTCGATGAGCTTCAGCGCCGATTGACCTGACACCGTCCTCGGCTTCAGCAACAACGACAGGACCTGACGCGAGGTCGAGGCGCCGATCGCCGGCGACAGCAAAAACTCCGCGTGGCGAATCAACTGCGCGCCGGCCTCGAGCGCGGGATCGTAAACGAGGCCGCGCTCGCGCATGAAGATCGCGAAAGCGCGGCGCGCCCGCCCAGCCCCGAGATAACGGGCGACCGCAGCCTCGAGCTCCCCCGTGGTTGTCAACGAACGCCAAAGGCGAAAGGCCTGCGGCTGGCCGCCGACGCTCGCTCCGGCAAAGGCGCTGGCCTGCGCGCGCTCGAGCGCGCTCGGCTGCCGGGTCAATGAAAAGGCGACAAACGCCGCCACATTCGCGGCCAGCGACAAGACGACCCCGCCCACGAGCGCGCTGGGCGCGAAGGCGACGAGAGCGGCCGGGCTCAGCCATGCGACCGCCAGGGGGCCGTGCGCCAGAAGGCCCGAGAGCGCATGTTCCGGTCGGATCGAGGGCAAAAGCAGCAGGTAAAACCAGGCCAGCGCGCCTGTCGTCATGCCGGCGATCGCGCCCCGCGCAGTCCCGCGCCGCCAGAAGATCCCGCCAAGAAAGGCCGGCGCGATCTGCGCCACCGCCGCGAACGACAAGAGGCCAATCGACACCAGGCCCGCTTCGCCGGCCATGCGCTCGTACGCGAAGCCCAGCGCCAGAACGCCGACGATGGCGACCCGGCGCACCCGTAAGACCAGCGCGCCGATATCGCCTTCGGCGGCGGGCGCCGACGTACTGCGCCGGAGCAGGAGCGGCATCACCAGGTCGTTGGAAATGGTGATGGCGAGGGCGATGCTCTCGACCACAACCATTCCAGTCGCCGCTGAGAGGCCACCCACCATCGTCATGAGCGCCACGCCATGCGCGCCGGCGTTGAGCGGCAGCGCAAGAACTGTCAGGTCGCGATTGAAAGACGCGTCAGGGAAAATCTTGAGGCCAGCGATGGCGAGTGGCGCAACGAACAGATTGATCAGCACCAGATAGGTGGGAAAGAGCCACGCCGCGGTGCGAATGCCCCGTTCATCGTGGTTCTCGACCACCGCGACGTGAAACTGGCGCGGCAGGAGCACGATCGCCAACGCCGACAAGAGCGTGGTCACCACCCATACCGCTGGATCGGGACGCGTCTGGATCGCCGCCGCGATCCTGGGGTCGGATTGCACGATCTCGGTCAGATCGCCGATCCCGTTGTTGAGCCTCCAGACGACGAAGGCGCCAACGGCGAGAAACGCCACCAGCTTGACGATCGATTCGACCGCAATGGCGAGAATGAGACCGTCCTGATGCTCCTTGGGATTGATGCGCCTCGTGCCAAACGCCATCGCGAAGATGGCGAGCAGCAACGACACCGCGAGATAAAACGAGGTCGAGGGTTTATCGGGCGTCAGTCGCGCGCGATCGAACGACTCGATCACCATCAACACGGTTGGGGCGACGGCCTTGAGCTGGAGCGCCACATAGGGCGCGGAGCCAATCAGCGCGATAAGCGCGGCGACGGCGGCGACGGGTTGGGATTTTCCGTATCGCGCGGATACGAAATCGGCGACCGTGGAGACGTTCTGCGCGCGGGCGAGATTGGCGATGCGGGCGATGAACGGCGCCCCGAAGCCGATAACCAGGATCGGACCGATATAGATCGGCAGAAAATCAAGCCCATGCGCGGAGGCGAGCCCGACCGAGCCGTAATAGGTCCAGGAGGTGCAATAGACGGCGAGACTGAGCGCGTAGACGAAAGGTCGCGAGCGCCCGGATAAAAAGCGTCGCCCGGCGCCGTCGCCCCACCACGCGATGAGGAACAGGAACGAGACGTAGCCGATCGCGGTTAGAAGAACCGTGGTGCCGTTCATCAGAGCCGAGCATTCGCCTCATGCTGACTGAACAGGCACACTAGACGATGACGGCGCTCCGTGGAATCAACCACGCTTGCCGAAATGGGGGTCTAAAGCTCAATCAGCCGGACCGGTTTCGATCCACAGCGGACATTCGTCCAGGTCGATCGAATGTCGCCTTCGACGTGAAGCGGGCAGTGCGGATCGCCGCGAACCGTCGACGACTCCCGCCACGGATTGGCCGCCGCGAGAACGAGCGTTCTGCCCGTTGCGGAAGCTCCGGACGGTCATCGCCCGGCCGCCCGCGGGGCAACGCGGTCGCTGCGGACGGATCGCGCGCGGCGCGGCGCAAATCCCATCATCCAGGTTCGCCGGGACGACCTCGCCGAAAGCGATTGCGTTACGCGGGGAAGTGGCGCTCGGCCGGCGGTATTCTACCCGCGTTGCCGAGTTCGATGATGTAGCCGTAGTCCTTCTCGGTATCGAGGTAATAATGCTCGTCCTCGTCAAACCGGCCAGTTTGGATAACGGGGTAGCCGCGCCGAGTGAAGTCGGCGACGGCCTTTTTACAGTCTTTGTAGTAGAGTTTGATGTGGTGCAAGCCCTCCCCGCGTCGCTCGAGATGCTCGTCGTAAATGCTGTAGCCGGTCAGCGGCTGCATGAGCTCGAGCTGCGTGTCGCCACTCCAGGCGACCGCGATCAAGCAGGAATGCGTCGCAGGCTTGCCGCGATACGTATAGTCCCGAACCTTGGTCGCATCGAAGGTGTAGATGTCCCATGGGCCGATCTTGAAGACATCCCAGTGACGCTTCATCGCCTCGTTCAAGTCTCGCACGACCATCGCGACCTGCATTGTCGCGCCCTCTTGAAACGTCCTCATTCTCATCCTCCGTCGTTGCCAGCATAGGCCCTTGTCAGGCGTCGAGTTTTATTGCGATTGATCGGCCTTCCCTAGCGTTTTCCAACGTCGTGAGCGATATCAGGCCATCTTTGCCGCTTGAGGCGGGACGCGCGGCGCCCCTCGTCGCTGCTCGCGAGCGTCCGATAAAAAGCGCCGCCCGGCGCCGTCGCCCCACCACGCGATGAGGAACAGAAACGAGAAGTAGCCGATCGCGGTGAGAAGAACCGTGGCGCCGTTCGTCAGACCCGAGCATTCGCCTCATGCTGACTGAACAGGCACACTAGACGATGATGGCGCTCCGTGGAATCAACCACTTTTGCCGAAATGGGGTCTAGGGTCAAAGGTCAATCACGCTTGTGTTGAATGCTCTGCTTGAAAGAGGGGTCATTGCGACCGATCTGCGGTGATTTCTCAGATGGTCGAAAGCGGTAGTTCCTGGTTGGATTGTTCACGCTAACGCGTTCCCCCGGGCGGCTCCGTGGTTGCGCGTCAACATAAAACGACCCAAATGGAGCAACTTTCCAACCTGTGCG
>DATCEJ010000106.1:0-6087 GCA_036510135.1 Roseiarcus sp.
ATGCTCTCCAAGATCAAAACGCTCGGGATCGAGAAGAGCGAGATCCTGCACACCGCCGAGAGCCTCTTCCATGACCATGGGCCGGCGAACGAGCAGGGGCTCACCTCGTGCTGGATTCATCGCCGTTACGGTCAGGAGGGCTCCGGCGCGACCATGGCTCTCGCCCGGACGCCCCGTTACGACTTTCGCTTTGAGAGCTTGGGCGCCTTTGTCAAAGCGCATCGGGAAGCGCTGAAGGCCTGATGGACAAGCCGCCGATCGTCTACGAGGACTTCGCCAAGGTCGACATGCGCATCGGCCGCATTGTTAGTGTCAAGCCGTTCGAGCGCGCGCGCAATCCTTCCTACAAGGTCGAGGTCGATTTCGGCCCTCTCGGCAAGAAATGGTCGAGCGCGCAGATTACCAGCTATTCGGAGGCTGACCTCGTCGGTCGTCTCGTTGTCTGCGTCGTCAATATGCCGCCACGCAACATCGCTGGCTTTCAGTCCGAAGTGCTGATCCTCGGGGCGAAGAATGCGCGCTCCGAAATCATCCTGCTGTCGCCGCTCGCCGAGATCGCGCTCGGGGAGCAGGTGTTCTGATATAAGCTTGGCGACGCCGGTCGCTTCCGCTCTCGACCAATGAAGCATGGAATGTCGCCATCGAAGGCTGGGCAAGATGAAACGTATGCCAACTCTCCTGATGGTCGTTGTTTTGATGGCGTGCTGTGCGCCCATGTTTTCTGCGGCCGCTGAGACCGTCTCACACACGTCCGTCAAGCCAAAGAGCGCGCATGGTCACAAGGCCCCGATGAGACACGACCAGCTCACGCTCTATCCCCACGGTAAACCCGCGCGTCGTCAATCGGCGTATGGCTCCGCGCACCACCGGTTCAATCATCCGAGCCCGATCCATAATACTTTCATGGGCGTGCATCGGTGGTGAAGTCCGTTCGGCCTCTCACCTCGGAATAGGAGAGCCATCGCCGGTCCTCAGCCTTGTTTCAAATCTCTTTGCCCGGCCCTTTGTCGCCCACGGTTCTTTACATCGCGAACATGCTTGCCTAGTAGACTCGTGGGCGGCTTGGATGAACAGCGGCGGTTGGAAGGCGTCAGGCTTGCCGCAGTGTTGCGCTGCTTCGGGCGAAGCGCCTGCCGTGCTCTCAGATTTCGGGTCCCGCTGGCGATACGCCAGGTGCGGATGACGTGCGGAGGAGACCCTCGATGACCTTTCGTCGCCGCGTTGCTGCGTCCGCGCTTCTGTTGGGTGTCGGGGCGTGCGCACTTTCAATGGGCGCGGACTCGGACGGTGGCTTTTCACTCGCGCCTTCGGCTCATGCTCAAGGCATGATCCGCAATCTGATCGCGCGCCTGCGCGGGCAGACGCTGCCGGAGGGCATCGTCAAGTCGAACGGTCGCATCGAGGCGACCCAGGTCGACGTGTCTTCGAAATATGCCGGTCGACTGGCCCAGGTGAACGTGGAGGAGGGGTCGAGCGTCACCCAAGGGCAGGTGATCGCGAAGCTCACCTCGCCGGAATACGACGCGCAGCTGCGGGCCGCCAAGGCCGACGTGCAGAAAGCGAACGATGCGCTCGCGGCGGCTGAAGCGGAAATCACTTCACGGGAGAGCGCGCTCGAGTTCGCCAAATCGGACTTTGAGCGCGGCCAGGAACTGATCAAGAGCGGCCATATCACGAAGCAGACTTTCGAGCAGCGCAAGCGCAACTTGGATTCTGCGGTTGCCGCGGTGAAGAGCTTCACCGCCCAGCGCGATCAGGCTTTGTCTCATATCGCGAACTCGGAGGCGGAGGTCGATCGCGTCCAGTCGATCATCGACGACTTGACGCTCGTTTCGCCGCGGTTGGGACGCGTTCAATATCAGCTTGCGCGGGCCGGCGAGGTCGTCGCCGCCGGCGCGCCGATCGTGACGATCCTGGACCTTACCGATGTCTATATGACGCTCTTCCTGCCGGCCGCGGACGCAGGCCGGCTCGCGGTCGGCGACGAGGCGCGCATCATTCTCGATCCGGTTCCCGATTATGTTGTTCCGGCAAAAGTCAGCTTTGTCGCCGCCGACGCGCAATTCACCCCAAAGACCGTCGAGACCACGGACGAACGCGCCAAGCTGATGTTCCGCGTCAAGCTCAAGATCGATGCGCAAGTTCTTCAGCAATTCTACACGCGCGTGAAGACCGGCGTCCGGGGCCTGGGCTTCGTCCGCACCAAGGCCGATCTGGAGTGGCCGACCGAACTTCAGGTCAAGCTGCCCAAGCCGCCCGAAGCGAAAGCGCCCGAGCCCGCACCGGCTGGCAATGCTGGCGGCGCCACCGCGCCAGAGGCCAAGGCGCCCGACGCCAAATGACGGCCGACGCGATCGCGCGGGTCAAGGCCGTATCGCACCGCTATGGCGAGACGGTCTCGCTCATGGACGTCAGCATCGACATTCCTTCGCGCATCATGGTCGGCGTGATCGGCCCGGACGGCGTCGGCAAATCGACTCTGCTTGGGCTCATCGCGGGCGTAAAGAAGATCCAGGCCGGCGAGGTCGTCGTCTTCGACAAGACCATCGCCAACCAGGAAACGTTGCGGGAGATTCGCGGCCGCATCGCCTATATGCCTCAGGGTCTCGGCCGCAACCTCTACCCGACGCTCTCCGTCTTCGACAACATCGATTTCTTCGGCCGATTGTTCGGATTGTCGGCGACGGAGCGTCGCGCCAAGATCACCGAGCTTCTCACGGCGACGAGCCTGGAGAAGTTCGAATCGCGTCCCGCGGGCAAGCTATCCGGCGGCATGAAGCAGAAGTTGAGCCTCTGCTGTGCGCTCGTCAACGACCCCGATCTGCTCATTCTCGACGAGCCGACGACCGGCGTCGATCCGCTGTCGCGCGGCCAGTTCTGGGATCTCATCAACTCGATCCGCGCGCGCCGGCCGCAGATGAGTGTGATCGTCGCCACCGCCTATATGGACGAAGCCGAGCGCTTCGACTGGCTGATGGCGATGGACGATGGAAAAATCATCGCTACGGGCACGCTGAAGGAGCTGCTCGCCAAGACGGGCGAGCCCAATCTTGACGAAGCCTTCATCGCGATGATGCCGGAGGCGAAACGCGCCCTGCACAAGAAAGTGGTCGTGCGTCCGCGCGTGGCTTCGCCGGACGAGACGCCGGCGATTGAAGCCGAAGGGCTCACCCGCCAGTTCGGCGATTTCGTCGCGGTCGACCACGTCAGCTTCAAGATCCCCCGCGGCGAGATCTTCGGCTTTCTCGGCTCCAATGGCTGCGGCAAATCGACGACCATGAAAATGCTCGTCGGGTTCCTGCCGGCGACCAGCGGCACGTGCAAGCTCTTTGGCGAGCCGATGGGCTCGAACGACATGCAGGCGCGGCGCAACGTCGGTTACATGACGCAGGCCTTCTCGCTCTACGGCGAATTGACGGTCGCGCAGAATCTCCAGCTCCACGCGGAGCTTTATCATCTGCCGACCGAGAGGGTTGCAGGGCGCATCGAGGGGCTGCTGGAGCGCTACGATCTCAAGGCCTTCGTAAACGCGCGGCCCGACAGCCTGCCGCTCGGCATCAAGCAGCGCCTCCAGCTCGCGGTCGCCGTGCTGCACGAACCCTCCATTCTCATTCTTGACGAGCCGACGTCCGGCGTCGACCCGATCGCGCGCGACGCCTTCTGGCGCACGCTGATCGACCTCTCGCGCGACGACGGCGTCACGATTTTCGTCACCACCCATTTCATGAACGAGGCGGACCGCTGCGACCGCATCTCGCTCATGCACGCGGGCAAGGTGCTCGCAGTCGGCGCGCCGCAGGAGCTGGTCAAGGAGCGCGGCAGCGCGTCGCTCGAGGAGTGTTTCGTCGGCTATCTCGCGGAGGCGGCCGGCATCGACATGACGAAAAAGGTCGAGGCGCCGGCGCCGGCCGCCGAAGTCGAGGCGAACGAGCGGCCGAAGCGCTTCAAGATCGGCCGGCTGTGGGCCTACGCGCGGCGCGAGACAGTCGAGTTGTTGCGCGACCCGATCCGGCTGGCTTTCGCGCTTCTCGGTCCGATCATTCTCATGTTCGCCTTCGGCTTCGGCATCTCGTTCGATATCGAGAATCTGGCGACCGCGACATTCGACCAGGACGACACGCCCGAGAGCCGCGAGCTGCTTCAGGGCTTCGAGGGCTCGCGCTATTTCTCGGTCCAGCCGCCGATCACGTCGGCGGACGAGGCCGAGAGACGGCTCAGAAGCGGCAACACGCAGATCGTGGTCGAAGTGCCGCCCGGATTCGGCCGCGACCTTCTCAACAAGCGCACGCCGGAAGTCGACGCGACGGTCGACGGCGCGATGACGTTCCGCGGCGAGACGGCGAAGAACTACGTCACCGGCGTCGTCAGGAAGCGGGGCGAGGAATTGACGCGGAGCCAGCGTCGCGCCGGGAGCGCCAACGCCTGGACGGACGACGACATCCAGACCCGCTTTCGCTACAATCAGGCTTTTCTCAGCGTCAATGCGATGGTGCCCAGCATTTTCATGCTGCTGTTGTGCCTGATCCCAGCGATCATGTCGGCGATCGCGGTCGTGCGTGAGAAGGAAACCGGCTCGATCGCCAACTTCCGCTCGACGCCGATCACCCGGTTCGAGTACCTGGTCGGCAAGGAGCTGCCCTATATCGCGGTCTCGATGATCGCCTTCTTCGCCCTGTTGCTGATCTCGATTTTCATTTTCCACGTGCCGCCGAAGGGACCGTTCCTCGTCCTTCTCCTGGGAACGTTCGTCTATGTGATTGCGACCGTAGGTTTCGGCGTCCTGATCTCCTCCTTCACCCGAACGCAGGTCGCAGCCGTCTTCGCAACGGCGATTCTCTCGATCGTGCCGGCAGTCAATTTCTCGGGGATGCTCGCGCCGGTCTCCTCGCTCTCGGGCGGGGCGAAGGTGATCGGCCTTTCCTTCCCCTCATCCTGGTACCAGCAGGTTTCGGTCGGCGTATTCGCCAAGGCGCTCGGGATCGCCAGCCTATGGAAAGACATCGCTGCGATCGCGCTGATCGCGCTCGTCTTCTTAGGCCTGTCGCTGGCCCTGCTGCGCAAGCAGGAGGCGTGAGATGTCCGAGGCGTCCTCACCAAAAGCTCCCCATCTCGTCGAAGCAAAGCCCCTGACCTTCATCGACCATGTGGTCAACATCTTCCACCTGGTCATCAAGGAGCTCAGAAGCATCCGGGCGGACCCGGTGATGTTGCTTCTGGTCGTCTATTCGTTCAGCATTTCCGTGAACACGGTCGCCACCGGCGCGGTGACGGAAGCAACCAACCTTTCCGTCGGCATCGTCGATGAGGACGGCTCGGACCTGTCGCGGCGCATCGCCGAGGGGCTGCGGCTGCCAACCTTCCAGCCGCCCGTGCAGCTCACCGCCTCGGAGATCGACCCGATCATGGATCAGGGCAAGCTCCTGTTCGTCGTCGAGATCCCGCCCAATTTCGAGGCCGACGTTCGCGCCCAGCGCAAGACTGGCATCCAGATCAATGTCGACGCGACCGCGATCGCCCAGGCCGGCAACGGCGCCAGCTCGCTGCGCAACGCCATCGCCACCGAGATCCAGCGGTTCATTTCGGGGCGGGAGGATTCGAGCGGCGCGCCAATCAATCTGGTCGTGCGGGCCGCCTTCAACCCGAACCTCAAGACGGCGTGGTTCTCGGCCATGACCCAGGTCATCAACCAGATCACGATGCTGACGGTCATCCTCACCGGCGCGGCGCTGATCCGCGAGCGTGAGCAGGGCACCGTCGAGCACCTGCTGGTGATGCCGGTCGTGCCCTCGGAGATCATGGTGGCCAAAATGATCGCCAATGGCCTCGTCATCCTGGTCGCGGCGATGTTATCGCTGCAATTCGTCGTGCACTGGTGGATCGGCTCGCCGATCAACGGGTCTTTGCTGCTGTTCCTGCTTGGCGCGGCGATCTATGCGCTCGTCGTGGCGGCGCTCGGGATTCTGCTTGGCACGCTGGCGACAACCATGGGGCAGTTCGGGCTGCTCGCCATGCCTGTGCTGATCGTCACGCAATTGCTGTCGGGCAGCAGCACGCCGATGGAGAGCATGCCGGTCTGGCTGCAATATG
>DATCEJ010000107.1:0-6742 GCA_036510135.1 Roseiarcus sp.
GGTGGACGACTTGCGCTCCTTTGGCCATCGGTCGCGTACGGCGCAGATGGGCTACGAACGTTCCGATTACGCGGGCAAGCCGGTGATCGGGATCATCAACACCTGGAGCGACATCAACGCCTGCCATACCCATTTCAAGCAACGGGTCGAAGAGGTGAAGCGCGGCGTGTGGGAAGCGGGCGGCTTTCCAGTCGAATTGCCCGCGATGACGTTGTCCGAGCCGTTCCAGAAGCCGACGACCATGATGTACCGCAACTTTCTGGCGATGGAGGCTGAGGAGGTTTTGCGCTCCTATCCGGCCGACGGCGCGGTGTTGATGGGCGGCTGCGACAAGACCACGCCGGCGCTGCTGATGGGCGCGATCTCGATGAATCTCCCGGCGATCTTCATGCCCGCAGGGCCCATGCTACGCGGCAATTGGCGCGGCAATGCGCTGGGCTCGGGCAGCGATGTCTGGAAGTATTGGGCGGAACTGCGCGCGGGCACGATCACGTCCGAGGACTGGGCGGAGATCGAACAGGGCATCGCGCGCTCGCCTGGTCACTGCATGACGATGGGCACCGCCTCGACCATGACCAGCGCTGCCGAGGCGCTCGGCATGACCTTGCCGGGCGCGGCCTCGATCCCTGCCGCCGACTCGCGCCATGCCGTCATGGCGGCGCGCACGGGAAAGCGCATCGTCGACATGGTCTGGGACGATCTCAAGCCCTCGGATCTGATCAATGAGGATGCGATCCACAATTCCGTTTCCGCCGTCCTTGCGATCGGCGGCTCGACCAACGCGGTCGTGCATCTGATCGCGCTTGCGCGCCGCGCGGGTCTCGAGCTCGATATGGCGGCGTTCGATCAACTGGCGCGGGAGACGCCGCTGCTCGCCAATATCCGGCCCTCCGGCGCTTATCTCATGGAGGACTTTTACTACGCCGGAGGCTTGCCCGCGGTGCTCAAGCAATTGGCGATCGGCGGCAGGCTGAAGACCGGCGCCCGCACGGTTAACGGGGCGACGATCGGCGACAATGTCGAGCGGGCGGCGATTTATAACGAAGACGTCATTCGGCCCTTGAACAATCCGCTGGTCGCGTCCGACAGCCTCGCTATTCTGCGCGGCAACCTCGCTCCCGACGGCGCGATCATCAAACCGCCCGCGGCCGAATCCCGCCTGCATAAGCACGCGGGTAAGGCGGTCGTATTTGAAGATTATAACGACATGGCCGCGCGCATTGACGATCCGGACCTCGATGTCGACGAGAATTCGGTCCTGGTCCTGAAGAACGCCGGACCGATCGGAGCGCCCGGCATGCCGGAATGGGGGCAGTTGCCGATCCCGAAAAAGGTGCTGGCCAAGGGCGTCCGCGACATGGTCCGCGTCTCCGACGCGCGTATGAGCGGCACCAGCTACGGCGCCTGCGTCCTGCATGTGGCGCCGGAATCGTTTATCGGCGGCCCGCTTGCTCTCGTGCGCGACGGCGACGTCATCGAACTGGATATCCCCGGCCGCCGCCTGAGCATGCAGGTCAGCGACGAGGAGCTCGAGCGCCGCCGCGCGGCCTGGAAGCAGCCTGCGCCTCGCTATGGCCGAGGCTACGGGCGCCTGTTCTCGGAGCACGTGAGCCAGGCGAATGAGGGGTGCGACTTCGATTTTCTCGAGCGCGGCGCGCCGACGCCGGACCCGGAGATCCACTAGACCTGCGATCCCTTTTTCTCGGGGGCAGGCCGTGATCAGTTCTGGACTCGTCGAAGCGTTTTCATTGACTTAGGCGCCTTTTTCTGTCCACGAAACTGGAACGTACTTTACTACATAAGCTAAATGTTATTTCTTCTGTGAGTTGGCCCCGCAATGCCGGAACTGCCCGAAGTCGAAACTGTGCGGCGGGGCCTCACGCCCGTCATGCGCGGCGCCCGGATCGACAAGGTCGAGTTGCGCCGGGCGGACATTCGCTTTCCTTTTCCCCCTTCGTTCGCGAAACGACTGACCGGCCGGCGCATCGTCGAGATGGGCCGGCGCGCCAAATATCTCTTGTTCGAACTGGACAGCGGCGAGACCCTGATCGTCCATTTAGGCATGTCCGGCTCGTTCCGGACGGAAAAGACGGCGGTCTCAACTCTGGGCAAATTCCATCACGAGCGCTCGAAGGATCCAAAGCACGATCATGTCGTTCTCGTCCTCGATAACGACTGGGTCGTCACTTACAACGATCCCAGGCGCTTCGGTTTCATGGACCTCGCGTCGACCGCGACGCTCGACCAGCATCCAAGGATGCGCGGACTGGGGGCCGAGCCGCTGGCGCCCGACTTTGACGCCCATTCCCTGGCGCAGATGTTCGCCGGCGCCCGCACGTCTCTCAAAGCCGGTTTGCTCGACCAGAAGCGTATCGCGGGGCTCGGCAACATCTATGTCTCCGAGGCTCTCTTTCGCGCGGGTCTCTCGCCATCGAAGCCGGCGAGCATCCTGGCGAACGCCCGCGGCGGTCCCACCCGGGCCGCAACAGCGGTCGCCAACGCAATCCGGGATGTGCTCGAGGAAGCCGTCGAGGCTGGCGGCTCGACGTTGCGCGATCATCGGCAGGCCAACGGCGAATTGGGCTATTTCCAGCACGCTTTCAAAGTCTACGATCGCGAAGGATGCCCATGCGCGCGGGAACGTTGCCGTGGGATCGTCGTCAGGATCACGCAGTCCGGGCGGTCCACCTTCTACTGCTCGAAATGCCAGCACTGAGCTCGCGTCTTACGAAGAGGCCACGATCATTGACAAGGCGAGGCGCGGCTCCTATCTCACCTGGAATTCCGTTTAGCTTGCGCGAAAATGGGCGATTTTTGCCTTTTTCGCGCTTTTTATTGTTGCCGCCATCGTCCGCGCCGCCTCGCTCGTGTTTGGCCGGGCAAGAAGCGGGAGACCCCCCTTCAGCGGGGCGGGTAGGAAAGGTCGAAAATGCTCGGCGCGCTTAAGTTCGACACCGTGATGAAGCGGGTCTTTGGCTCATCCAACGACCGCCGGCTCAAGGGCTACCGGCCCATGGTAGTCGCCATCAACCTGCTGGAACCCGAATTCGAGGCCCTGACCGACGATCAACTGCGCGAGAAGACGGAAGAATTGCGGGCTGAGTTCAAGGCGGGCAAGACGCTCGACGATCTCATTCCGCCTGCCTTTGCCGCGGTGCGCGAAGCCGCGAAGCGGACGCTCAAGCAACGCCACTTCGATGTCCAGCTCATGGGCGGGCTCGTGCTGCATGAGGGCGCGATTGCCGAAATGCGCACTGGCGAAGGCAAGACGCTGGTTGCCACGACCGCGGTTTATCTCAATGCGCTCGCCGGAGAGGGCGTTCACGTCATCACGGTCAATGACTACCTTGCTCGCCGCGACTCCGAGTGGATGGGTCAGATTTACCAGTTTCTCGGCATGACTGTCGGCGTCATCGTGCATGGCCTGGACGACGATCAGCGTCGACAGGCCTACGCCGCCGACGTGACCTACGGCACGAACAACGAGTTCGGCTTCGATTATCTGCGCGACAACATGAAGTACGATATGGCGCAGATGGTCCAGCGTGGCCACGCCTTCGCCATCGTCGACGAAGTCGATTCGATCCTGGTTGACGAGGCGCGTACGCCGCTCATCATCTCAGGCCCCTCTGAGGACCGCTCCGGTCTTTACGTTTCGGTCAACGCGATCATTCCAGAGCTCGCCCCCGAGGAATTCGAGCTCGATGAGAAGCAGCGCACGGTCAACCTGACTGACGCGGGTAACGAGCACGCCGAAGCTCTGCTGCGTTCGGAAGGGGTGATGAAGGAAGGCTCGCTCTACGAGGCGTCAAACGCGACCCTCGTCCACCACCTTAATCAGGCGGCCCGGGCTCACAAGCTTTTCCAACGCGACAAGGATTATATCGTTCGGAACGACGAAGTCGTGATCGTCGACGAATTCACCGGACGCATGATGCCCGGACGGCGCTACTCCGAGGGGCTGCATCAGGCGCTTGAGGCAAAGGAGGGCGTGACCGTCCAGCCTGAGAATGTCACGCTGGCCTCGATCACCTTTCAAAACTATTTCCGTCTCTACAAGAAGCTCGCCGGAATGACCGGCACCGCCGCGACGGAAGCCGACGAGTTCGCGGAAATCTACAAGCTCGTCGTCGTCGAGATTCCGACGCACCGGCCGATCTCCCGCCTTGATGAGGATGACGAAGTCTACCGCAGCACGGACGAAAAGATGCGCGCCGTCGTTCGCGAAATCGAAGACGCCAACGCCAAATTGCAGCCGATGCTGGTGGGCACAACATCGATTGAAAAATCCGAGCAGCTTGGCGAGGTGCTTGAACGGCAAGGGTACAATAAGATTGATTTCACCAAGCCCGACGCATTGAAGGCGTTTTATGCGGCGGCCCGCGCTGGCAAACCTTCAAAGAATTTTGCGGTCCTGAACGCCCGTCACCACGAGCAGGAAGCCTTCATCGTCGCGGAAGCGGGGGTTCCCGGCGCGATCACGATCGCAACCAACATGGCGGGGCGTGGGACGGACATTCAGCTCGGCGGCAATGTCGAGATGCGTGTCAGACAGGAGATTGATCCCACCGCGCCGCCGGACGCGCGCGAGGCCCATGAAGGGTCAATTCGAGCGGAAGTCGCCGACTTCAAACAGAAGGCGATCGACGCCGGCGGGCTCTACATTATCGGCACCGAGCGGCACGAAAGCCGCCGCATCGATAACCAGTTGCGCGGCCGATCTGGCCGCCAGGGGGATCCGGGCCGGTCGAAGTTCTACCTGTCCCTGCAGGACGATCTCATGCGCATTTTTGGAGCGGAGCGCATGGACGCGATGCTCAAGCGGCTCGGCCTCAAAGAGGACGAAGCGATTGTGCACCCGTGGATCAACAAGGCGCTCGAGAAAGCACAGCAGAAGGTCGAGGCGCGCAATTTCGACATGCGCAAAAACGTTCTCAAATTTGACAATGTGATGAACGATCAGCGCAAGGTCATCTTTGAGGACCGGCGAAGAATGATGGCGTCGGAATCACTCGAATCGACAATCGAAGATATGCGAACGGGCGTCATCGACGACATCGTCGCGAAACATATTCCGCATGACGCCTATCCTGAGGCTTGGGATATTGCGGGGCTGAAGAGCGAGGTCGTGAACAAGTTGGGCCTCGATCTCCCGGTCGACGAATGGGCCAAGGAAGAGGGCATAGCCGACGAAGAAGTCGCGGCCAGATTGCATAAAGGCGCCGAAGACGCGTATGCGGATCGTGTTCAGCGCAACACGCCTGACGTCATGCGGTACGTCGAAAAGCAAGTCATCTTGCAGTCGCTTGACCATTTGTGGCGCGAGCATCTCGTCACGCTCGATCATCTGCGCCAGGTCATCGGCTGGCGAGGCATGGCGCAGCGCGATCCCTTGAACGAGTACAAGTCCGAAGCTTTCGACCTGTTCCGGGAATTGATCACACAGTGGCACGAAGGCGTGATCGCGCAGATCTCCCGGGTCGAGGTGCGGTTCCAGCAACCCGAGCCAGAGCCGCCGCCCATGCAATATCAACACATCGATCCCGCCACCGGCGAAAACGAATATTCGTTCGCTCCCCTCACAGTGTCTGCGGACGCGGGTCTTTTGGCGGCGCCGTCCGCGGTGGACGTGGTCGACCGCGACCCGAAAAATCCCTCGACCTGGGGCCGGATCGGTCGAAATGAACAGTGCCCGTGCGGCTCAGGCAAAAAATACAAACACTGCCACGGCCAGGTCGCTTGACGAGCGGCCTCAATCTTGAGGCTTCTACCGCACGCTCCGAGGCCCTCGCGAGCCTCGAGAAAACGTTCCAAAACTCCGGAATCGAAAACCCGGCGCGAGAGGCGCGCATCAGCCTTTGCGCCGCCTCAGGCATCTCGCCTGTCGCATTGATTGTCGACCCTCGGGAGCCGCTCGGGTCTGCGGCTTCAAAAGTTCAAGAAGTCGCTGCGCGGCGAGCGATCGGAGAACCCCTGTCCAGGATCGTCGGCAAACGCGAATTCTGGGGCCTCTCGTTCGCCATTACGCCCCATGTGCTGGATCCGCGACCGGAAACGGAAACGATCGTCGAAGCTGCGCTCTCGATTTTGAACGATCGCCGTAACGACCCCTTGCGCATCCTCGACCTTGGCGTCGGCTCCGGCGCGCTGTTGTGCGCCCTGTTGACCGAGTTCGGGGCCGCGCGTGGCATTGGGGTCGATATTTCAGCCGACGCGGCGGAGGTTGCGCGGGGCAATCTTCAGGCGGGTGGTTTGTCTCTTAGGGCTGAGATTCGAGTTGGCGACTGGACGAGTGGCCTCGAAGGTCGATTTGACCTGATCGTCTCGAATCCACCCTACATTCCGACGGCTGACCTTGCAGGGCTGCCGCGTGAGGTTCGCAACTTCGATCCTTGGCTCGCGCTGGACGGTGGAATCGACGGACTCGCCGCCTATCGACGAATCCTACCGGAATCGAGGCGCTTACTCGCTCCGGGCGGTTGGCTGGTCACGGAACTCGGCGCGGGTCAAGCGATCGACGTGAGTGCAATCGCGAACCGGTGTGGCTTTACCGACGTCGTGATCTACCAGGACCTTGCCGGCGCGAACCGCGTCATGGCCGCTCGCGCCTAAGGCTAGCTGGTCGACGTCACGCGGTGTCGCTAAAAATGGAAGACGCGGCCGAGGGGGGCGGCCGCGTCTTCTCTATCCGGGGCTCAATGACCCCGGTACTACTCGGCGTCCTCGTGGTCGTGTTCGCCCA
>DATCEJ010000108.1:0-21963 GCA_036510135.1 Roseiarcus sp.
CGATCGACGGGCGCAGCCGCGTTTGCCTCCAACTTGGCTTCGAGCGAACGCAGCAGTGTCTCGATCGGATTGAGGTCAACCGGAGAGGCGATCGCGCCCAGTCGCGCGCCAAGCTCGTGAAGCGCGGGGTCGATTTGCCGCGCGCTGACCTCAGGATCATCGAGGCGGTCGAGCTTGCCGCCGATTTCGGCGAAGATCGATTGGAGGGCTCGGGCATAGGCGTCGGTGCGGCCGGCGGCGGCGAGCTTGGCGTCGAAATCCCGCAAAAGCCTTTCGATGGGGCCGGTATCGACCGTCGTAGTTGGGAGCGTTTCAAGAGACTGGCGGACGCCTTCAATACGACGCGCCAAGTCGTCGAATTGGCTGGGATCAATCGTCGCGGGAGGGTTCGGACGAGCGATTTCCTGATCGAGCCGCGCCGCGATCTCTTCCAGACGCCGCTCGATCGAGACGAGCGCCGCGGGGGGCGTCGAGCGTTCGATCTGTCGACAGGCTTCCGCAAGAAGGGCGGCCATCTCCGCGGACTCGAAATGGGGAGCGGGACTTGCGCCGAGCCGCTCGACGCGGTCCGCCAGTTCGCCGATCTGGCGTTCCAACCGTTCAAGCGGAGGTGTGCGCAGCGCAGCTGAAGCGAGGAGGTTGCGCACTTCTTCCGTCTGCCGCCGGATGGTTTCAAACGTTTCAGGCTTTATCGCCGCCTCAGCGAGGCTGTCGATCTTGATGCCGATCGCTTGAATCTCGCGCTCTAACCCTGCAGCTGCGGCCTGAGGGTCGTGCGCTCTTAAGGTTGCGCAGAATTCGGCGGCCATCGCCTCGAGCGGAGCGAGCATCGATTCGCCGTGGCCGCTTTGACGCAACATCTCGACCCGCTGCACGAGATCGTGGATGGCGCCTTCCAGCGCGACGACGGCATTGCGAGGCGCAAGATCGGCAAGACTTCGGCTCATGGCTTCGATTTCGGCGCGCATGGCCCCGAGGGCGACCGAAGCGCTCGGATCGGCTCGCTCGCGCCGCATATCGTCGAGCTTAAGCCCCAGGGCCCGAACGTCGTCGTGCAGCAATTGCGAGAGCGGCGCCGCCGCTTCCGGACCATCTTCGGCAGGCGGGCGGTCCGGCCCAAGAGCGGCTTCGAGCGAGCCGGTCGCGACGCGGCCGGCGCGCTCCTCGAGCTCGTGGCGCCGCATGGCGATTTGCGACACCGCCGCCTTGAGATCAAAGGGCGCCTTCGGATCGGGCGCTGCCGGAGGGAAGCCGTTGCCGCGCCTCTCGCCATTCTGAGCGACGTCGGTCAAGTTCGTCCGGACCGTTTCGAGCCGCCGCACAGCGTCGATCAGCGCGCGGCGGTCGCCGTCTCGCGTCACGTCGTCGCGTTCTAGAATTTCTGCGACCGTTTCAAAGGCGCGAGCCGCCTGCGCTTCCGCATGCGCGAGCCTCACTTCAAAGTGCTCGATCGCCGAATTGAAAGAGTCCGAAGATCTGGCCGCGCTGGGCGCGTGCGCTCGTTCGTTTCGTCGGGCAATCCGCTCCAGACGTCCGGCGGCCGCATCGAGACGATCGTCTTCGGCTCGGTCGTGTTCCGGTCGCGCGTGCAGATCCAGCCCGGCGTAGTCGGTGATCACCTCGTCGAGCCAGTCGTCGAGGCGCATGCCGGCGCGCCGGGCGGCCTCTACGGCGGCGTCGCGGGTCCGCCGGTCCACGCCCGCGATATTCCACGCCATCGCTCTATTCATGTCCTCGACCGTCGCTCTGAGTCGCGAATCGCCCGGTGAACGGTGGCGACGCCGCGAACTAATTCTGTCGGGGGTCATGGTGAAAAAACGGTTAAGCGCGCCTCAGTCGAGGGACATCGCGGCGCGGCCCTAAAGTTGCAAGACAAGTTGCAGCAACTATTAGTTGCAAATTCGATCCGTTGGGGCATAGTGATTCGATTCGCGCAACGGCCGCGAGTCATGAGGCGCGAACGCAACGGCGCCGACGAAAGGAGAGGCCATGAACAAGATATCAACTCTATCTCAGCCTTCCGCTGGGTTCTCGGGAGCGATGCTCGAAGACGAAAGCCGGACGGCGCTCGATTCGGCACAGCCGGAGTTAACGATTAGCCAGATGTCGCGTGTATTCGGCGTGAGCCTGCGCACGCTGCGGTTCTATGAGGACCGCGGACTTATCAAGCCCCGGCGCGAGGGAAACGCCCGGTATTATCGGGGGAGCGACCGCATCCGGATGGAAATGATCCTCAAAGGTAAGAAGCTCGGCTTCACGCTGACCGAAATCCAGGATCTGCTCGGCGGCAAAGGCGCGACCGAAATGACGGATCTCGAAGATCAGCTGAATCCCCAACAGATCGTGACCCAGATCAACCACCTGGAGCGGCAACGAAACGAGATCGAGGGAGCCATCGACAGGTTGCGCGCAACGCAAAGCCGGTTCGCCCAGGGCGCCGCCGCCTGATCGGCTGATCGTTCGGCGGGTCGGCGGCGCCGGGCCCGGCTAAACCTTGGTCCGCGCCGCCTCGACGATCCGTAGCGCTTCGGCCGAGGCGGCTTCGATTCCGAGATGGGTCGTGTCCAACGTCACCGCATCGTCAGCCGGGCGCAACGGCGCCACGGCACGATTCGAATCGCGAGCGTCGCGGCGGATGATATCGGCCAATATCGCGTCGTAATCAGCCCTTTCGCCGTGCTGGAACAATTCGAGCGCGCGCCGCTGCGCCCGCGCCGCCGCACTGGCGGTGACGAAGATCTTCACTCCCGCATGAGGACAAATGACCGTGCCAATGTCCCGCCCATCGAGCACCGCGCCGCCCGGCCGCGCCGCGAAAGCACGCTGCGCTTCGATCAGCGCGGAGCGGACAAGCGGCATTGCGGCGACAATTGAGGCCGCCTCGCCCATCCGTCGCGTGCGCAGGGTCGCGTCGTTGAAATCGATGAGCCCAAGTCCTCGAGCGACCGCGACCGCTGCGGCTTCGTCGTAAAGGTCCCGATCCTCCGCAATAAGCGCGGCGGCGGTGGCTCGGTAGAGGAGCCCGGTGTCGAGGTGAGACAGCCGGTAATGCGCGGCGATTCGGCGCGCGATGGTGCCTTTGCCGGAAGCCGCGGGCCCGTCGATGGCGATGATCATGCGCGAGCGGTTTCTCCGCGCTCCTGCCCCTAAGGAGCGCTCTTAGAGCGGGTCGAGGCGGCTGTCGAGACGGCAAACGGGTCAGGCGGACCGAAGACAACGCTCCCCGATGCAATTTCGAGCCAACCTCTTGAAGAGCTTGGTGTTCGAGCCAGCGGATTGCGGGCCGGCCATGTCCAGCGATTGCGACCGCGGCTCGCCTCAATCAGAAGCCCGGCCGCTTAACCATAATACCATGTATTTGATGTAAAACAGCTTGACGTTCTGCTGGCGGCGCTTCAATCTACATCTTGTGACCGACCTTTGGATGCGGCTGGTTTGGACACATGCACGCCCATTTCGGCGCATTTCCAAAGAAAGGGACATAATCGTGAAACATAGAATGGCCTTCGGGGCGGCCGCCATACTGGCGGCGCTGTCCATGCCCGCATTCGCAGCCAATCTCGTCACCAACGGCAGCTTCGAAACGAACTTTGGAGCGGGTCAGTTCAACCAAACGTTGCCGGGCTCAGCCGGGGGCCAGAACGCCAATCACCCTGGAACGACTGCGAGCGGTTGGACCGTGATCGGCACCAACGCCAACTATCCGGACGGGTATGCATTCCTCTTCAAGAACAATAACAGTTTCACGACGTCGAACGGCAGCGTCGGCCCAACTTCGGGATCCGCGAATCCGAGCGGCTCCCCTACGTTGCCGCTCTGGGGCAATTCGCAGGACGGCAGTCCCGATGGAAACTACTTTTACGGGGTCGATTCGACCTATCACCCCTCCGCGCTCACCCAGGAGATCGGCGGCCTCGTCGATGGTCGAACCTACACTCTGACCTTCGACTATGCGGCTGCGCAGCAGTTCGACTATGACGGCAACACCATTGACGACTGGGTTGTGACTCTGGGGGGCCAGCAGATCGCCACCACAAATCTCAAGCTTCCGAGCCATGGATTTTCCGGCTGGTTCACCGATTCGGTGAGCTTTACCTATGAGGGCGAGGGGCAGAACCCCGGCCTCCTGTCATTCGTCAACCTCGGGATGGGCGGTTGCAATGCTCAGTTCAGGAACTGTGCGCCCGTTGATCCGGCTGCCAGCGGCGGACCGCCATTCTCGCTGCTTGACGGCGTTTCGCTCACAGGTTCGGCGCCGGAACCGTCGACGTGGGCAATGATGTTCATCGGCTTCGCCGGCCTCGCCTGCGCAGGTCTTCGAAATCGACGTCGGTCGGCAATTTCGGCCGCGTGAACACGTCGGCGTAACCCTGCAAGACGAAAAGCCTTGCCGCTCACTTGTGAGCGGCAGGATTGCTTATTGCGTCCCCAATTATCGTCTCGCCAGGACCACCACCCACGTTCGAACGGACGTAATCCATGGCTACTGACCCCTCTCGCGACCTTTACGCGCTGTTTTACGCCACCGCGAAGCTCGGCGTCTGGCTAGCCGTGTTCGCAGCGATCTTCGTGCCGGTCGAGCGGATCTTCGCGCTGCACAGCCAGAAGATCTTCCGCAAAGGGATCGCCGCCGACCTTAGCTATTACTTCCTAACCGGACTTTTGCCTGGCCTCGTTCTCGCCGCCCCGCTCTCGTTTGCCGTGCTTGTGATTCATCACGTCATCCCCGTCGGCGTGCTCGCCGGGATCGCCGCCTGGCCGATCTGGCTCAAGGCCTGCGCCACGATGATCGTGGGCGAGACTGCCTATTACTGGGCTCATCGCTTTAGCCACCAAATTCCGCTCCTCTGGCGGTTTCACGCCGTCCATCACAGCGCGGAGCACCTCGATTTTCTGGTCAATACCCGCATGCATCCCGTGGACCTTGTGTGGTCGCGGATGATCATGCTGACGCCGATTTTCGCTCTCGGGCTCGCGAGCCCGCTCCGATTCGGCGACGGCCTTGTCGCGACCGCCATCCTCCTCATCGGCTCGATGTGGGGATATTTCATCCATTCGAACGTCCGCTGGCGTTTGGGGCGGTTCGAGTGGATTCTCACAACGCCCGCCTTTCACCACTGGCACCACACCAACGATGGCAAACGGCGCGACTGCAACTACGCCTCAATGTTTCCCTGGCTCGACAGGATTTTCGGCACGCACCATCTGCCGAACGCCTGGCCTGAACGTTACGGGATCGATGAGCCGATGCCCGAATCGCTTGCGGGTCAATTTATCCATCCGCTTGCGCCATCGCGGCCTTTGCTGCCAGCCAAAGACAGTCGGGTTGCGCAGTGACAACGGCGGCCGTCGCCGGCCCGCCCTGCGACTCCCGAGTCCCTGCGGATTTGAACTGAAGTCCCATCGCATCGGGCCCGACCGCGGCCCTTCGGCTTGTGCCAATGTCGGCGCGCGCGTATTCATCGAATCTGTCGAATGACAGTCACCTGAACGCCGACAATTGCAAACTCCGGTGGAGGGCGATGATGGACCTGACTTCCGAGCAGAGGACGACCATCCTCGCCGCATTTCTCGGCTGGATGCTTGACGCCTTCGACTTCTTCCTCCTGACCTTTCTGCTCAAGGACATCGCCAAGGAGTTCGGCGTCGATGTGCCTGCGGTGGCGTACGCCCTGTTCCTGACGCTGGCGATGCGGTTTGTCGGCGCGTTTATTTTTGGCCGACTTGGCGACCGCTGGGGACGCAAGCCGGCGCTGATGCTGGATATCCTCTGCTATTCGATCCTCGGCGCGCTCGCCGCTTTCTCGCCGAACCTCACGATCTTTCTGATCCTGCGGGCGCTGTTCGGCGTCGCCATGGGCGGAGAATGGGGTCTCGGCAGCTCGCTCGCGATGGAGTCCATTCCGCCCCGCGCGCGTGGACTGGTGTCGGGGATTCTGCAATGCGGCTACCCGACCGGCTTCCTGCTTGCGGCGATCGCCTATGGCCTGCTCTATGGGCGAACGTTCGGCGACTATACAATCGGCTGGCGGGCGATGTTTCTGCTCAGCGTCCTGCCCGCCCTTCTGGTGTTGTTCATCCGCAGCGGCGTTCCGGAATCCCCGGCCTTCGAGGCGTCGAAGGCGCATGCGAAGCCCCCGCTATGGGAGACGATTGCCGCCAACCGCGGATTGGTCATCTACATGGTCGTGCTGATGATGTGCTTCAATCTGTTCAGCCACGGGACCCAGGACCTCTATCCGACCTTCCTGCAAAAACAGCACAATTTCGATCCCAGGACGGTGAGCTGGATCGTCATCGTCGCCAATCTGGGCGCGATCGCGGGCGGGCTCATATTCGGCCACCTGTCGGAGAAGATCGGCCGCGTCAACGCGATCACCGTGGCCGCGCTCATCGCGCTGCCAGCGCTTCCGCTATGGGCGTTCGCCTCAACCCCAATTCTGCTCGCGGTCGGCGCTTTCATCATGCAGATCGCGGTGCAGGGCGCCTGGGGCGTCATTCCGGCCCATCTCAATGAATTGTCGCCGGGCGCGGCGCGGGCGACGATTCCGGCCTTCGTCTATCAGGCAGGTAATTTCCTTGCCTCCTATAATGGTCCGTTTCAGGCGCAGATCGCTCAGGCAAACGGTGGCAATTATGGTTACGCGCTCGCGCTGGTGGCCGGCGTGGTCGCGGTCGCAATCGTCATCGTGATCCGCTTCAGCCCCGAGCGCCGCGGCGAGCTTTTGAAGGCGCACTAGGCCAGGGACCGCATAGCCAGTCGGCAATTCTGCTTGCGATCGTTTGTTTTCAGAGGCTTAGGCTTACTTTTCTGCAACTTTCTTACTCAGAGTTTGAGCGTCCGTGCTGACGGATTTGGCGTTATTAACTATTGTATATTGTTAAAACCCCAAGAGGACTCCGGCCTTCCTCAGGCACAGCGGCTCAGGTAGCAGGCGTAAAGACAGGTCTCTCTTGCTATACCCGGGTGAAGAGAGGGAACATTTTGTGCCCAGGAGGGTTTACCCGATGTGAGGACGGAGCACGCCGATGACGGCAACTTCCGCCAAATTCCGATGGAGGTTTGTATGTCTCGATGGATGCTTGCGGCCGCGACCGCGACACTGATTTGCGCGTCGTCTTCAGCGGCGATGGCTGACTCAAGCGGAGCCGTAACCGGAGGCGTCGCGGGCGCGGTCGGCGGAGCGGTCGTGGGCGGTCCGATCGGCGCCGTGGTAGGCGGCGTTGGCGGCGCCGCCATCGGTAATTCGATGAGCAACCATCACCGCTATCACCATCACCCTTATTATCACCACCACTATCGTCACTACTAGACTGCGGCCCGTCGCCAGGGGTCAATAAGCCCTATAAGAAGAGTTGGCGGCAGTATAAAACTCGCGGTCGAGAAGACCGGGAGACGCGGCGGCCTGGGGCCTGCGTGCAAGCCCTCCAACCCGGGTCGCCGCGATCGCTCGCGAGTGTCTTGATACGCGACGTTATTCAGCCGCGGCGGCGCGCCTGGGAAGCACCCAGTTTGGCCGCGCAAAGTGACATGTGTAGCCGTTCGGGATGCGTTCGAGATAATCCTGATGCTCAGGCTCCGCCTGCCAGAAGGGACCAGCTGGCGCGACTTCTGTCACCACTTTTCCTGGCCATAAGCCCGACGCCTCGACATCGGCGATGGTGTCGATCGCGACGCGTTTTTGCTCCTCATTGGTGAAGAAGATGGCCGAGCGATAACTCGCGCCGACGTCGTTGCCCTGCCGGTTTCGGGTCGTTGGATCGTGGATCTGAAAGAACAGCTCGAGCAGCCTGCGGTAGCTCGTCTGGGCTGGATCGAAAGTGATTTCGATCGCCTCGGCGTGATTGCCGTGGTTGCGGTAGGTCGCGTTTGGAACCTCGCCGCCTGAATAGCCGACCCGGGTCGAGATCACGCCCGGATAGCGACGAATTAGATCCTGCATGCCCCAGAAACATCCACCGGCGAGAACCGCCCGTTCCGTTGAACCTGCCATATCGCTGCCTCCTGTTTGAGACCGGCTCATTGCGCTTCGAACCGGGCGCGAATGCGCCACCGCTGCTTTAGATAATCATCCGAGCCAAAAAACAAAACACCAGAGCGTCAACGCAGCGCGAGCGAGTCGGCCCGCTCAGGCGGCTTCCGCGGCGGGCGCGCGCGTGAGCAGCCGGCAGAGACGCGCAAGCGTCTGCCGCTGCAGCGGGCGGGGCACGACCATATCGACCATGCCGTGGTCGCGCAGGTATTCGGCGCGCTGGAAACCGTCCGGAAGGCGTTCGCGAATTGTCTGCTCGATCACCCGCGCGCCCGCAAAGCCAATCACCGCGCCGGGCTCGGCGATATGCAAATCGCCCAGCATTGCGTAGGATGCCGTCACACCGCCAGTGGTCGGGTTGGTCAGGATGACGATATAGGGAAGCTTCGCTGCTCGCAGGCGTCGCACGGCGACCGTGGTGCGAACCATCTGCGTTAGGGCGAACATGCCCTCCTGCATTCGCGCGCCCCCTGAGGTGGTGAAAATAAGAAATGGGGTGGCCCGCTCGATCGCGGCCGAGATCCCAGCGACGATCGCCTCTCCCGCCGCAAGCCCGAGCGTTCCACCTTGAAACGCAAAGTCCTGAATGGCGACGGTGACAGCCTGCCCCTCAAGCTTGCCGAATGCGACGGTGACCGCATCCGCCGCGCCGGTCTTCGTGCGATTTTCCTTCAAACGGTCCGAGTAGCGTTTGATGTCGCGAAATTTCAATGGATCGTGCGGCGTTTCGGGGGTGGCGAATTCCTCGTAGGCGCCGTCGTCGAGAAGCGAGGCGAGACGGGCCTTCGGGCCGATCGGCATGTGATAGCCGGAACCCGGGACAACCATCAGATTGGCCTCGAGATCCTTGTGGAAGACCAGCTCTCCGCTTTCCGGACACTTGACCCAAAGGTTTTCGGGCGTGTCGCGGCGCAGCAGCGAACGAATCTTCGGCGGCACAACGTTCGAGATCCAATTCATGCGCGGCTTTGGCTCCGGTGGGTCGGGCGTTGACAAGGGGTTACTTCTGCGCGGCGCGCACGCCTTGCGCCAGTTTGCTGACAAGCTCAGTTGCGGCGATCACGGTCGACGAACTCGCCGCTCCGCCATCCAGGGAAAGTCTGATCGCCTCGACGATAGACGAACCGACCACCACGCCGTCCGCGGTCCCTGCAATCGCCCGGGCGGTTTCGGGGGTCTTGACCCCGAAGCCCACCGCGACCGGCAGCTTCGTCCGCCGCTTGAGGCGCGCCACGGCTTCGCCGACCAGCTTGACGTCGGGCGCGGCGGCTCCGGTGATTCCCGTGATCGAAACGAAATAGACGAAGCCGCCGGCGTTAGCGAGAACCTCCGGCAGACGATCTTCGCTCGTGGTCGGCGCCACCAGGCGAACAAAAGCGAGCCCCGCTCGGCGCGTGGGCAGGCAAATCTCGTCGTCTTCCTCGGGCGGGCAATCGACGACAATCAGCCCGTCCACCCCAGCCGCTTTCGCGTCGGTCAGGAACGTCTCGACGCCATAGATGTAAATTGGGTTGTAATAGCCCATGAGGACGAGCGGTGTGTCCGGATCCCCGGCGCGGAATCGCTTCACCATTTTGAGGGTCGCGGGCAGCGTCTGGTTGGCTTCGAGCGCCCGGCGACCGGCGCCCTGAATCGCAGGGCCGTCCGCAATCGGGTCGCTAAACGGCATGCCAAGTTCGACAATGTCCGCGCCGGCCGCTGGCAGGGCGGCAAGGATTGCCGACGAGGTCTCGGTGTCGGGATCGCCGGCCATGATGAAGGTCAACAGAGCGGCCCGGCCTTCGGCGGCGACCCGTTGAAAGCGCAAATCGAGGCGAGCGGTCATGGGCTGCTCGTACCACGACGACCATCAGCGCGAAAGCCAAGCCGGCAGACTGCGATCGCAGGGCTTGGTCGCTCGCGGTGCGAACGAGCCGCCTCTCGACTGGCGCCAGGAATTTCGATAGACGGAGCCAGGACATCATGTCAGCGGCGCCCGCAATGGCGCGTTCGCTGATCCCGGGGGGACAATGAAGTTCTTTCTGTTGCTGGTTCCCTGTATTCTGGCGCTCTGGGTCCCGCTCTACAATTCGATCCCGCCTGTCCTGTTCGGCATCCCCTTTTTCTACTGGTTCCAGCTCGCTCTCGTTCCCCTTTCCGCTCTCACAATTCTGGCCGCGGATCGGGTTGGTAAGAACTGAGCATGTTCGACCACCTGAACGTCGTCGCCACCGCTGTCTTCGTTTTCTTTTTTGGCTTGGTGTCGGTGCTGGGCTTCGTCGCGGCGCGCTGGAAGGCGGCCGATCTCGATCACATCCAAGAATGGGGCCTTGGAGGCCGCCGCTTCGGCCGATGGATCACCTGGTTCCTGCTCGGGGGCGATCTCTACACCGCCTACACCGTCATCGCGATTCCGGCGGTCGTCTTCGCCATTGGGGCGTTTGGTTTCTTCGCCGTGCCCTATACGATCATCGTCTATCCGTTCCTCTACCTGACATTGCCGCGGCTGTGGGCGGTCTCGCAGAAACACGGCTACATCACCGCCGCCGATTTCGTGCTTGGCCGCTACGGCCACAAGGGATTGGAGCTTGCGGTCGCGGCGACCGGCATTCTGGCGACGATGCCCTACATCGCGCTCCAGCTCGTCGGCCTCGAGAAGGTCATTTCGGCGCTCGGCTTCTCGGGCCAGGGGATCATGGCGCACGCGCCGATCACCATCGCGTTCGTCATTCTCGCGCTCTTCACCTACAAGAGCGGCCTGCGCGCGCCGGCGATGATCGCCTTCGTCAAGGACGCGATGATTTATATTTTCATCATCGCCGCCATTATTGTGATTCCCTACGAGCTCGGCGGCTTCGGAGCAATTTTCGAAGCGGCAGGCAAGGCGTTCGATGCGAAGGTCGCCGCGAACCCCAACCTCGCGGCGGGACTGACGCTGAAGCCGTCGCAAGTCGGTCCCTACATCACGCTTGCGATCGGTTCGGCGATGGCGTTGTTCATGTATCCGCACGCGCTGACCGGCTCGCTTGCAGCCTCCAGCGGAAGCGCCATCCGCTTCAATACGATGGCCCTGCCCGCCTATTCCTTGGTGCTCGGCTTGATCGCCTTGCTGGGGCTGATGGCAATCGCGGCCGGGGTTAAGGTCAACACTCCGCAGGACGCCGTGCCGCAGCTTGTGCTCTGGGCGTTTCCCGGCTGGTTCGCCGGCTTCTGCTTCGCGGCGATCGCGCTCGGCGCGCTCGTGCCCGCCGCGGTCATGTCGATCGGCGCCGCCAACACCTTCACGCGCAACATCTGGAAGCCATTCGTTAACCCGGAGATGACGCCCCGGGAGGAATCGGTTCTCGCGAAGCTGGCGTCGCTGGTGGTGAAGGTCGGCGCGCTTGCCGTGATTTTCTTCATGCCGACGCGATTCGCCCTGGACCTGCAATTGCTGGGCGGAGTCTGGATGGTTCAGATCTTCCCAGCGATGATCTTGGGCCTCTTCACCCGCTGGTTCAGCGGTTGGGCGCTGCTGATCGGCTGGGCTGTGGGCATGATTATCGGCACCTCCCTTTCCTGGACCGGGAAAGCCTGGGCTCCAGTGCATGCGTTGGACTGGGATATTCCGCTTGTGGGCCATTTCGATTCTGGCCTTGGCTTCGCCGCTTACAACGGATTGACGGCGGTCCTGGTCAATTTCCTCGTTGCGGCAACGCTTTCGTTGGTTCTGCGTTCTCAGGCCAGCGATGCGACTTCGCCCGAAGACTATGATGATCGTGCGCTCGCCTAAGCAAAAGCCTATAGAGGCGTCGACAAGGGCGCGAAAGCCGCATCCGCAGCGCCGCGGCTCAAGCAAGGTTTTGGCGGTGGCGATGATCGGTGCGGCCTGCGCCCCCTTAAGGAGCTTGTGATGGTGGAAGAGGAGCCCGGCTCCGTGGAGAATGATCTGCCGGCCGTTGAGCCACGCCCAGCCCATGATTTTTCCGTTGTCCAAGGCTTTCAGGTTGTCGACGCCGAAGATCATCGTTTAGCACGAGCGGGCGACGAAGCCTGGCGCGAAGCCCTGAAACTGGAACTGGAGGCGCGCGCCGAGCGGTTCCGTCAATCCGTCGACGCGTCGATTGTGCTCTCAAACGACGGGATCATTCGTTGGTTGGGCGATCCGGTGGCAAAACTCTCTCTCGGGCCAAATGCGCTCAACCCCAGCGCATTGATCTTCGCCGATGAATCCCTGCCGGACGCCTCCCGGGAGACGATAAAGACTCGAATCGAGCTTTGGATCGCGGCAACCACGCGACGCCTTCTCGCGCCGCTCTTCGCGCTTGAGGGCATTCAAGAGAGACCGGAGACCGTTCGTGATTTGGCTCGCGAGCTGGTGCGCTCGCTTGGTGTTCTGGAGCGCGAACCGATCAAGGCGAAGATCAGGGCGCTCAGTCAGGACGACCGATCAGAGCTGAGAAAGCAAGGCGTGCGCTTCGGCGCCTATTATCTATTTCTCCCGGTGTTGCTCAAGCCAGCGGCAAGAACGTTGGCCCTTCAACTTTGGGGCCTTCAAGTGTCCGGCGACGCGACGGAGCTTGTGCGGACCCTCGGCCCAATCGCCTCCTCAGGCCGAACCTCGCTCTCATCGGACAAAGCGATCGGGAAAGAAGGGTATCGCGTCGCTGGCTATCGAACGTGCGGCGAACGGATTGTTCGCGTGGACGTCGTCGAGCGCCTCGCCGGTATGATCCGAGCGGCGATCGCCGGAGAAGCGCCAGGAGGCGCCGTTGGCCTTCCAAGCCAGCGGACCTCGAAAGGATTCGTCGTCAGCGGAGCGATGACATCGTTAACCGGGTGCTCAGGAGAGCAATTCGCTTCGATTTTGCGATCCATGGGTTTCCGCTCGGTTGAAATGAAACGATCGGAATTCTTTGCATCCCAGTCGGCCGGCGAAGCCGCCACCCAAATCGAACCGTTGGCGGATGAGCAGGCGATGGCTGGTGATGAGCCGGCGCCGGCGGCCAGCGAAGACGGCGCTCCCACGAATTCCGATATGGCTGCGCCGCTAACTGAGCTGTCGTCTGAGCAAATCTCCGCGGACGCCGATTCAGGGGCGGAGGAGGTTGGCGCGTTTCCTGAAGGCGGCGACGCCCTGGCTGCGGATGGTGAGGCTATTCCGGAGGCTGTCCCTGTCCCGGCGGATGTGGACGCCGTTCTTCACGGCGTGGACGTCGGCGCCGAGAGCGCGCACGAACCGCAAGAGGGCGTGGACGAGCCTCAGGAGCGCGCCGACGCGCTCCCCGAAGGCGCCGACGCGCTCCTCGAGAACGGCGACCTCGCCTCTGTTGATATGGCGGCGTCTCTTGCCGCAGATCCCTCCGACAGCGCCGCGAGTGAGAACGCGAGCGGGCCTCCCGTTTCTCCGCAGGCGTCAGACTCGCGAGCTGAATCGGCCAAGAGCACCGAAATGATCGTCGTCTGGCGACCCGATCATCGTAGAACCGCGCCTCGCCGCGAGCGGGAAGCTCGACACCCAAGAGCCGAAGCGCCTGGCCGCTCAGAGGCTCAAGTCCGCCCACCGGTTGCAACACCCGGTTGGCGGCGCGAAACGGCCCCCCCGCAGACGAGGCCCAACCGGCCCAATTCGCCGCGCGCGGACGAAAAACGTCGCCAGGGGCCCAAGAATTATGATATGGCGCGGTCGACTCCAACGGCGCCGACGCAGAAACCAGCCAAGGTTGACCCCAACTCACCCTTCGCCAAGCTGCTGGAGCTTCGTTCGCTACTTGAGGAAAAAGCCAACAAACGCCAATAGCCACGCCATCCTAGCCGAAAGGATCGACGGCAAAGATGGTTGGCAGATTGTCTTGGAATCCATAAAAAACGGGCGCATCCCTACGCAGTAGGTAAGCTCATGAGGATGGACGTATGACCTACGTGGTCGTGGAAAACTGCATAAAGTGCAAATATTTGGATTGCGTGGAGGTATGCCCCGTCGACTGCTTCTACGAGGGCGAGAATATGCTCGTCATTCACCCGGACGAGTGCATCGATTGCGGCGTGTGCGAACCGGAATGTCCTGCCGAGGCAATCAAGCCGGACACGGAACCCGACCTCGCTGTCTGGCTCAAACTGAATGCGGAATACGCCAAGTCCTGGCCAAATATTACCAGTAAGAAAGACGCGCCGCCGGACGGCAAGGATTTCGACGGGCGCCCCAACAAGTTTGCTGAGTTTTTTTCGCCTGCGCCTGGCGAGGGCGATTAACCCCGTCTCGATTCCTGCGCCATCCGCCCTCGGCGGAGCGGGCGCCGCTGCGGTTAGCATTCTTCTTGTTTATCTTCGTCTTTGATTTCTCGACGGATTTGTGCTAAACGACCAATTAAGGGTCGAGTGGAAGTCGCTAAGTGTCCCTGGCGAAGACGCAAGTGGTTTTCCTCGATGAATGTCACTTCGCCCTTCCGAGAGTAACATTCGAGCACGAATTTAGAGCAGTATCGTGCGCGAATCTATAGCGTGTGCGGAAGAGTTTGCGCGTGGAGAGGTTAATTATGGCGGCGCGTACTAAGTCTAAGAAGACAACAAGTTCAAAGACGAAGAAAACAGGCGCCGCCGCCAAAGCGAAAACGAAGGCAAAGCGCACGACTAAGACCGTTTCAGCCAGCGTTCGAAGCCGTGTGAGCAAGAGCAAGACGGCGTCGAATACTCGGGTCGCCCGCAAGACGAGCAAAACTTCTCAAGCCAAGGCCAAACACGCCGCGACGAAACTTGCGAAGCGAAAGCGGACAAGCGCCAATAGTAGACCTATGGCTCATTCGGCTGCGGCCAGGAAACCCGCCCGCGCCGCCTCTCGAAAAGTGGCGGCGTCGAAGAGCCAAAGCAAGACGGTAAAAGCCGCGGCTGCCGCCAAGCGAGCGTCGGCCGCGCGGGCCAAATTGAAGGAACAGGAAGCGAAGTTGTTGACAGCAAGCCGAATCGCGCCCGAGCCTAAAGCCGTGACCGAAAAAGCGTCAGCGCCTGTTGCCGGATCAAAGCCAAGTTCCGGTCACAGCGCCCAGGTTTCTCATGCGAACGAGGCGCCGGCGCCGGCAAAGGCCGCAGCGCCCGTGGTCAAGGTCCAGAAGCCGGTCGTCTCGGAAGAAGGCCCCGCGGTGGCGAAGACGTTGAAGAGCGCGAGCCAACGTCAAGGCTTCAGGCTCAACGAGTTCGTCGTCTATCCCGCTCACGGGGTCGGGCAGATCGTCTCGATCGAGGAGCAGGAGGTCGCCGGGTTTAAGCTCGAGCTGTTTGTAATCAGTTTCTCGAAGGACAAGCTTACGTTGCGCGTCCCGACGTCGAAAGTCACAGGCGTTGGAATGCGGAAGATATCCGATCCCGACGCCGCAAGGCGGTCGCTCGACATTCTGACTGGACGCGCGCGTGTCAAGCGCACGATGTGGTCAAGGCGCGCTCAGGAGTACGAAACCAAGATCAACTCTGGCGATATCAATGCCATCTCTGAAGTCGTGCGCGACCTTTACCGATCCGAGGCGCAACCCGAGCAGTCCTATTCGGAGCGGCAATTGTACGAGGCCGCTCTCGACCGGCTGGTTCGCGAGATCGCCGCAGTGCAGAAGTCGAGCGAGATCGACGCTTTGAAGGCGGTCGAGGCGCAGTTGCAGAAGGGTCAAAGTCGGGCGGCGAAAGCCCTCCCGGCGCCGGCCGGCGAGATCGAAGAACAGGCGGCTTGAGTAACGGCCTACCCGCTGTCCTCTAGTGGGCTTCAGGCCCTCCTGAGGCGCTCAATCCTTGGCGATGAGCGCTCCAGGAACGGGCCAGGTCTTGGCGCGCGACACGAGTCGGCGCGTTTGGGCTGGCCCAGGGAAACGAGTGCGTACCGCAATCTCGTCGTAAAGGCGCCACGTGCTCGCGGTCCATCGATTTCCCGTCTATCCGACGCTCTCGTTGTGGATTTTGGTCCTCACCGCGGCGACCCTGTTTTGGGTGGCCCTGACGGACCTGAGGGAATTCAAGGTCCGCAACGAATTCGTCGCGATCCTGGCCGGGCTCTTTGTCGCCCACGCGCTCTGCTCTGGGGCGTGGGTGTCAATGCAATGGAATTTCGCCTTTGCGCTCCTGATGCTGGCGGGCGGGGTCTATGCGTATTCGCTTCAGCAAATTGGCGGCGGTGATCTGAAACTGCTGGCCGTCGCCTTCCTCTGGACCGGGCCGTGGTTTGCCGCGCCGTTCGTGATCCTTCTCTTGATTTTTACCAGCGGATATTATGTCGCGGCCAGATTTGGATTTGCGGCGGCGAAGCAGACCGCCGCGGGCTTGCGAATTCCACTCGCGCCGCCCCTGGCCGGCGCGCTCATTGGCGCGCTTGCGTTGGGTCTCATAGCGCCCAACAGCTAACGCCGGGCGGCGCCGGCGTCCGGAGATTCGCGCGACAGATCAGTCAGAGCTTGCCCTGTGTCGGCTCACGCCTCCTCCCCGAGGCCATTATCGAAATCAGGGCGACAGCGCCTTATCCAGCGCAAGCCATTGCTTGGAAACCCAGGTGCCGACCAAGCCGATCGTGGCGATCACGGCGATCAAGAGTATCCCGAGCAAGACTGTATATTCAATAAGAGCCGCGCCGTCTTCGTCCCTCAGGAACTGCTTGAAGAACTTCATTGCTTTGGACATACGAGTTCCTGACGGATTTTGAATCGACGCGTTCACGGTGAGAGCCGCTCGGGGCCATCCGCGCGCAATTATCCGTTAGGGAACGGCCAGGTCAATATCGAGTCAAAATGGCTCGCCACAAATAAAAACACATTCTCAACTGTCTATTTGTCCATTTTCTCAAATTAACTTCGCTATCCCTCTGGAGAGAGGGAGTTATCCAAAGTCACAATGAAATTGTTATTATTTTGGCTATTGAACCTCTCTCAATTATGCGCTCACATCGATCGCGTATTCAACCTATGGAGCCGGTTTTGCTTTCCAACTCCTACGTACTGATGCGTTTTGCGGTCACGATTGGGCGAAGTTACCCTCCCAAGGAATTTCAGGCCGAATTCGGCGGTTCCGGAAGGGAAAATACGCTCTCCGACAATATTGTGGAGACAACATTGTGACTGCATCAAAAATTGTTCTTGCGCCAATTGATTGTGTTTTGGCGAAACGTTGGAAAACCTTACCAATCTGCTGGGAGACTAGCCCTATCCGTTGACATATGCGGATAGATAAGCACAAGCTGACAAATAATCTCCGGCACGAAACCGTTCCTTTGGGGCAAGGACTGATACATTTATGCGCCGGAGTACGAATCTTGCAATCCTTGTTGTTGCTGTAATTCTTGGCGGCTTGGCCGCATTTCTTGCCAGAAGCTGGCTTCAGAGCCATTCAGCGCGGGCGGACGCCCAGAAAACTGTGCCGATTCTGGTCGCGACCGACGCGCTTGCTTTTGGAGCGCCAATCGGCGCCAAGGACGTGAGGGCAATCGACTGGCCGGCGCAATCGAGCCCGGAAGGCGCTTTCGCGAACTTTGCGGAACTGACCAAGAATGGCCGACGGATCACTTTGTCCCCATTTGTCCGCGACGAGCCGATTATCGCTTCGAAAGTGAGCGCGCCAGATCAGAGAGCCTCGCTGTCGGCGGTCATCGAGAAGGGCAAGCGGGCCGTGACCGTCGCGGTCGACGACGTGCGCGGAGTCGCGGGCTTCATCTTCCCTGGCGACTTCGTCGACGTTGTGTTGACGCGAACCGATAGCAGCAATGGTCCGCAGAATTTTTCCGCCGTGATCTTGCAGCATGTCAAAGTGCTGGCGATCGATCAGATGGCTGGGCAGCGCCAGGAACATCCGACCGTCGCCAAGGCTGTCACCGTCGAGGTGGACCCTGAGCAGGCGCTGAGGATCTTGCTTGCCGCCAATGTCGGGAAGCTATCGCTGATTTTGCGCCAGCCGGCGGAAGTCGCGTTGGCGCCCGATGCGAAGATCACCGATCGGGACCTGTTCGGGACCGACGAGGCGCAGGCTCCGGCCAATCCGAGCCCGCCTGCCGTTCAGGCGCAGCCCGCCGTCTTTCAGCCCGACCCGCCGCCAGCGGTTAGTCCACCGCCTCCTCCACCTTCGCCCGAAACGGCCACTCGGAAAATCACAGTCTTTCGATCGGTCAAGAGCGAGCAGTACGACGTCCCCGAAGAGGTCCAATGACGGAATTCGGCACGCCGAAAGAGCGAACAAAACCCTTCCACCCGCGACTGTGGGTCCGAAAGAGACGGACTGCTGCAACCCGCCGCTTGGTTTGGGTCGCCATGCTCGCAACCGCTGGCGCCGCCGCGGCCGCTTTCAGTCTCGTGCAAGACGCGGCTCCCGCTTGGGCGCGCAAGGCCGGTCCATGCCACCCGGTGACAGAGCAAGTCAGCGCCATGAAGGTGACGCTCAACAAATCGCGTACGCTCTGTTTTTCCGACTCGTTCTCGACCGCGGTGATCGGCGCGCCCGAAATCGCCGACGTTTTGCCGATGACGGATTCGATGCTCTACGTTCAGGGCAAAAAGGTCGGCGCGACCAACATTTCCGTATTCGATCAGCAGCGGCGCCTGGTGTCCGTGATCGACCTCGATGTCACGCCTGACACGACGTCGTTGCAAAAAAAGATCGCCGCCAGCACCGGGGGCAGGGACATCAACGTCACCAGCGCGAACGGCGAGATCGTTCTGAGCGGCGAGGCGAGCGACGGCTTGGCGGCTGCTCGCGCCGTCGAGGTCGCGAAGGGCCTGTCGCCGGACGCTCAGGTCGTCAACGCGATGAAGGTGTCCCCTTCACAGCAAGTCATGCTGAAAGTGCGTATTCTCGAAGTCGATCGCAATGCGGGACGCGACCTTGGCATCAGCTGGTTCGGCAAGACGAACAGCGTGAGCTTCGCCACGGGTCTCGGCTCGCAGCCCTCGACCGCCACCAACAACAGCGGCGTCTTTCCCGGCGCTGGCTCCACCGCGTCATCGTTCGGCGTGCTGCTCGCCAACGTCGTCAACACGCATGGCGTCAGCATCGATGCGCTCCTGTCCGCGCTCGAGAGCAAAGGCCTCGTCAAGAGCTTGGCTGAGCCGGATCTCGTCGCGCTTTCCGGAGAAAAGGCGACGTTTCTTGCGGGGGGCGAAATTCCCGTGCCGGTCGTGCAAGGCACCAATGCGACGAACACCACGCTTGGAATCGGCGTCAATTACACGCCGAACATTTCCATCGAATGGAAGCAGTTCGGCGTCGGCCTGGATTTCACCCCCACGGTCCTCAACAACGGCATCATCAATTTGCAGCTCAATCCGTCCGTGACGGAGATCAATACCGCCAACAGCCTGAACATCAACGGAACGACCGTCCCCTCATTGACCGAGCGCAAAGCGCATACGGCCGTCGAATTGCGCGACGGACAAAGTTTCGCGATCGCGGGCCTGCTTCAGGCTCAGGATTCGCAAAGCATCAACCAGCTTCCCTGGCTTGGCAACGTGCCCGTCCTCGGCGCGCTCTTTCGATCGACCGACTTCCAGAAGAGCCAGACCGATCTCGTCATCATCGTCTCTCCGCATCTCGTGAAACCGGTGCGTCCGGGGCAGCATCTGGCGACCCCGTTCGATACGGCGCTTCAGTCGAATGACGTCGACATGTTCCTGATGGGCGATACCGAACGCAAGAAGCGCTACACCGACTACGTAACGAGCGGCGGCGGCCTCCAAGGGCCTTACGGCCATATTCTCGGTGGCCAGTAAGTTCGATGGCGGATCGATCGAGAGGTCCATATTTTGCTTTGGCGATCGCACTTGCGATCGCCTCCCTGGCGGTCGCCGGTTGCTCCTCAACCGTCGGGTTCGACGATCCGTCCGCCGATTATCTTCAGCGAACCGCTCTCGTCGCAACAAGCGGCGGCGACGCCCAGGCGGCGAATATCGCCATGCAAACCGCGACCCCCTGGCCGCGCTATTCCAACGACACGAACATCCCGGCGAATGGCGCGCGGATCGTCAAGGCGATTACGCGCTATGAAAGCGGTTCCGCGGGCGCAGGCGCAGGCGATAGCGCAACGACCAGCGCGGCGGGTCCAGGTGGGAACGCCGGCTCCGGACCGGCGACCGGCCCCTCCACCGGAATGACAGCTTCTCCTCCCGGTCAACCCTCAGGCTATTAGAACGCGAAGGTTCTCCTCGATGCCGGACGGCGCGCCAGCAAAAGTAACATGGTTCTGGCGTGATGAGGACGGTTCCGCGCTGGTCGAGGCGACCATTGTCATGCCTCTGTTGCTCAGCCTCTTTCTCGGCGTGTTCGAGTTCTCGTGGTTTTTCTACAATCAGCAGCTTGTCGTATCGGGCTTGCGAGACGCAGCGCGCTACATGACCCGGATCGAACTCACCGACGGCAATCGCGATCCCTGCGCGCAAAAGGATCAGAACGGTCTCCTCTACACAGCGGACGCAGCGAACATCGCGACCACGGCGCAAGCGACGGGCGGCTCGGCGCGCGTCAGCGGCTGGAGCGCGGACGATGTCACGATCAGTTGCTCGTCCAGCGCCGCGCTCGAAAACGGAACCTACGCCGACGGCTCGACAGCCATGACGATCATCGACGTTGCGACCCGCTTCGCCGATCCTTCGCTTGGGCTGTTTGCCACTTTGGGACTGAAGGCGCCGATGCTGTCCTTCTCCCATCAGGAACGGTTCATAGGCCCCGGTTGACGATCATGTCCTCATTCATTGTAACTAACGACCTCCTCGTCCTGAGGCGCCGCGAAGCGGCCTCGAAGGACGTTCCAGGAGGCGCAAACGGGGCGACGCGCTGGACCATTCTTCGAGACGCGATGCTCCGAATCGCTCCTCAGGACGAGGCCGTGGGGTCCAGCGCCGCTCGGAAGCCGCCACGTTGGAAGTCATCGTTCATCGCGCAACTGGCTCAAAATGAAGATGGCGGCCCGCTCGTCGAGGTCGCGATCATCCTGCCGATTCTGATCCTGTTTCTTTTCGGCGGGGTCGATTTCATGAATGCGCTTTACCAGTGGAACGCCGCCGCCAAGGCGGTTGAAATCGGCGCACGCATCGCGGCGGTGTCCGATCCCATCGCCTCCGGTCTGACCTCGATTGCGGAGGACGCGCTGAGTTCAGGCCTGGCGTCGGGAAGTCCGATGCCCAATTTCACGGTCGAGTGCGACGGCGGTGCGTCGGCCTGCTCATGCACGAGCGGCGCATGCGACGGCATGGGTTCGTATTCGGCCGAGGCGATGGGGCTCATCGTTTATGGCCGAGCCGGCAACAGCGATTGCACGCCTCCGGCCTCTCAGTATTTCGCCGGCATGTGCAATCTCCACGGCTCGATCGCGCCTCGATATGTGACGGTGGTTTATAAGCAAACCGGGCTGGGCTACGCCGGACGAAGTCTCGGACCGGTTCCGACGATCACGGTTTCGCTCAACGCCTCTTCGTCCAAAACCAAGCTGCCGTTCAAATTTTTCTTCCTGCCGTTTGCCGCGATCAGCATGCCGCAAGTGACAACCACGATAACGGGGGAAGCCTTGTCGGCTTCGGCCGCCGACTAGCGTGTGTTGTGATTGGATGAAACCAGCATCGTCATTGCGAGCCATAGGGCGTCGAAAGACGCCCGTCCTTCCGGACGGGCTATGGCGAAGCAATCCAGGTATCGTAGGGCGCCCTACGATCCCTGGATTGCTTCGTCGCCGCGCTCCTCGCAATGACGGTTCCATACGCGCGCAGCAAGCGCTCGTGATGCGCGGCCCGAGCCCATGAGATCGCGAGTCCGCGATTATTTCGCGCACGGCGCTCGTGCGTTCTGGCGCGACACAGATGGACTGATGGTTCCCTATGTGGCGGTGATGCTGCCGGTTCTCGTTGGCTTCGCTCTATTGGCCCTCGATGGCTCGCGCCGCATGAGCTTGCAGACCCAGATGCAGGCGGCGGCCGACAGCCTCGCGCTTGCTGGAGCGCGCGAACTCAACAAACAGGCGGGCGCGGAA